>JAEWBD010000334.1 GCA_023391315.1 Bacteroidota bacterium
GCTGCAGGCTTCCCCATCGTACCGCAACACAGAAAATGATGTTTTGAATTTGTATGTAAAGAATGATAAAGGGGAAATGGTGCCGTATTCATCTTTTATTACGCTGTAAAATGTATTGGGCCCTGAACAAATTACGCGTTATAACATGTACACATCGGCTATGATTACTGGCGATGCAGCTAAAGGTTACAGCAGCGGTGATGCTATTAAAGCTATTGAAACCATTGCCAAAGAAAAACTGCCAAGAGGTTACACCATTGAATGGAGCGGTATGACGAGAGAACAAATTGAAAGCGGTAACCAGGCAGCATACATTTTTATTATTTGCCTTGTATTTGTTTACCTGTTGCTGGCTGCACAATATGAAAGCTTTGCATTGCCTTTATCTGTATTGCTTTCCTTACCGGCAGGTATATTCGGCGCCTTTTTCTTCCTGCAGGTATTAGGGCTTGAAAATAATATTTATGCACAGGTGGCATTGATAATGCTGATCGGCCTGTTGGGCAAAAATGCCATATTGGTTGTAGAGGTTGCCGAAATGCAGCGGCAGAAAGGCATACCCATTTTAGAAGCTGTGGTAATGGGAGCCAAATCAAGATTGCGGCCAATACTGATGACCTCATTTGCTTTTATTGCAGGGCTTATTCCGCTTTGTGTGGCCAGCGGCGCCGGTGCTATGGGCAACCGTTCAATTGGTACGGCGGCGGCAGGCGGTATGCTGGCGGGAACCATATTCGGGGTTTTAATTATACCCGGTTTATACGTTCTGTTTGCAAGTATTGGAAAGAAAAGAAAAGGAGAAAATAAGGAGTCATCTTACCAGCATGAAATCCCCTTTTCTGAAGAGTTCGATCATCATGAGCACACACATTATCACCATCATAAAAAACGTTTGAATAAAGACAATGATGAAAACAAAATATAACAGCATTTATCATATCCTTATTGTATTGCTTTTAATTGCCACAGGTTGTAAAACTTATAAACCTGTTGTAACGCCTGAATTAAAGAAGGTTCCTGATAATTTTATAGAACCGGGCAAAGACAGTACCGGTATTGGCAATATACAATGGCATGCATTTTTTAAAGACAGCTTATTGGTTAAGCTGATTGATACGGCTTTGGCTAATAACCAGGACATTCAGATTGCCTGGCAAAGAATAGAATCTGCCAAAGCTCAATTATTAAAGAATAAAGGGGCACTGCAACCCACGGTAAATGCAGCCGTTTCAACAGCTATTGATAAATATGGTAAATATACCATGAGTGGCGTAGGCAATTACGACACCAACCTTTCCGGCAATATAAACGACAAGCAACGTGTAACGCAACCAATTGTTCAGGATTATTTTATTGGCCTGCGCAGCAACTGGGAAATTGATATTTGGGGAAGATTGAAAAATGCCCGTAAAGCTTCAGCGGCAAGGGTTTTGGCTTCAGAAAAAGGCAGGCAGTTTATTGTAACATCGCTGGTGGCAGATATTGCTTCAAGTTATTACGACCTGCTGGCGCTGGATAACCAATTAAAGATTATTCAGCGAAATATTAAATACCAGCAGGATGCTTTGGATGTTGTAAAAATTATGCAGGAAACAGGCAAAAGCACCTCTCTTGCCGTGCAGCAATTCCAGGCGCAGCTATACAATACACAGGGTTATGAATATGAAGCAAAGCAACAGATAACAGCAATTGAAGCGCATATAAATTACCTGCTTGGCCGCTATCCGCAGCCTGTTGAAAGGGACAGCAGCACCTTAAAAAAGCAGTTGCCTCAAATTATATATGCCGGCATCCCATCAGCAATGATAACAAGAAGGCCCGATGTGCAGGAGGCTGCTTTAGAACTGCAGGCAACCAAATTCGATGTGGCATCGGCCAGTGCGGCGTTTATGCCTGCTTTAAACATAACGCCTTATTTCGGTTTAAATTCTTTTAAGGGAAACCTGCTGTTTAATACTGCCTCCGTTACATATGGTTTGCTTGGAGGACTAACATCGCCTTTGTTCAATAAAAAAGCAATAGAAGGCAATTATCAATTAGCAGGGGCAGCCCAAAAGGAAGCTTTTTATAAATACCAGCAATCACTGCTGAACAGTTTTAATGAAGTGTATATAGGATTGAACGATATAAAAAACAAAAGGCATATTCAAAAGCTTAAACAACTGGAAGTAAACGAGCTGAGTAATGGCGTAACTTCTGCAAACGAATTATACGTTGCAGGCTACGCTTCTTATCTTGAAGTTATTACTGCGCAGAAAAGTGTATTGCAGGCTGAACTCGAACTGAATGATAACCGCAAAGACGTGTTAATAGCATTGGTACAACTATACCGTTCGCTGGGTGGCGGATGGCAGTAGCACTTTCAGTATTTATTTATCCGAAGTAAACGTTTTAAACTTTGTCAGTGGCACTATGCGGGCTTTGTTTAAAATAAGTTCATCGCCATTGATATAATAATTATCCGCAGCCTGCAGGGCTTTAAGAAATTCAGATTCTGTTTGCAGATTGTTTGGGCAGGCCATTAATGCGCTGCCCACCTCAGCACTCGCTGTGAAGATTGGCAAGCAATAAAAAATATTTTTTTCTTTTAACATTTGTTCTACATTTGTAGAAATAATTCGATTGATGCAGAATGTAAAGCTATCCAGGAAAGAGGAAGAACTAATGGAAATAATCTGGCAACAGGAAAAAGTATTTTTTAAAGATATTGTTGATGCTTATCCCGAACCTAAGCCTGCTGCAACAACTATTGCCACACTTTTGAAGCGTATGCAGGATAAAGCAATTATTAGTTATGTACTTTTTGGTAATTCAAGACAATATTATCCTTTAATAAAAAAAACAGATTATTTCTCAAAGCATGTTAAAGGAATTATCAAAAACTATTTCGGCAACTCAGCCCTTCAGTTTGCTTCGTTTTTTACAACATCTGGTAATATGTCTGCCGAAGAATTACAGGAGTTAAAGAAAATCATTGATGCTCAAATTCAAAAAAAGAAAAAATGATCATCTACATTTTGAAAACTGCACTTTGCGCCACACTATTCCTGGGTATATATTATATATTGCTGGAAAAAGAAACTTTTCATCAATTTAAAAGATTTTATCTGGTGGCGACAGTGGTATTATCATTTATAATACCACTCCTTACTTTTAAAATTTACACTGAGAGTGTATCCGTAATAAATGTTATCTATCCTGAAAATTCATCCTCTCCAGGCAATCTATTATCGCAGCAGCAAATACCAGTAAAAGAGGGTTTTCAATTTTACAACTGGTTATTGTGGCTATATATAATTGTAACCTGTTTTCTTTTATTCAGGTTTCTTAAAAATCTTATTGATATTATCCGTATTATAAAACTGAGCATTAAACAATCCTGCGATCATGCAATACTCGTGCTGATGGGCAATGAAACAGCGCCATCCAGTTTTTTTAAATACATCTTTCTTAATAAAAATGATTTTGAAAACGGTAAAGTTGAAGATGAGATACTGCAGCATGAGTTTGCACATGTAAAACAAAAACATTCATATGATGTTTTATTTATTGAATGGTTACTCGTGTTTGTGTGGTTTAATCCCGTGTTATACTTCTATAAAAAAGCCATTCAGCTTAACCATGAATTTCTTGCCGACGAAACTGCCGTAAAATATTGCAACAATAAAAAAGCATACCAGTTATTGCTTTTAAACAGATCGACAGGAACAACAAACTTTTTAATTGCAAACCATTTCAACTATACATTAACTAAAAAACGATTGATCATGCTTACAAAATCAACGTCAAATAAAGTTGCTGCTGTATGCAGGCAAATTACAGTGATACTGGTAGTTGGGGCTGCTGTATTTTTCTTCAGCCAAAAAGTTTATGCGCAAAAAACAAATAAAATGCAAATTGTAGATGTTCTATTGGAGGATTTACAGTCCAGAGATTCAGTAACTCATATCAAATATAAAGACACAGCTAACATGAAAATTGTGGATGTGCAGTTGGATGATATTCAAGATGGTAAGCAAATAAAACAGGATACTTCCAGCCCTCATATTTTTGGCAAAACAATTGGTTCAACCAAGGAAGGCACATCAAATCAATTACTGAATGAATATAATGCTATTATTAATAAATATAAAACAGAGGATAAAAATTGGTTAAGGTATTTGGGTGACAATATTACTGCCGTAGATAAACAAAGATTGATAAATATTTTTAAGCAAATGAATGATGAGCAGCAGCGGAAACAGATTGTTGGTTTTCTTGCTTCGCCAAAACCTTTTTCAAAAGTTATCCCAACCTCAAAACAGTTTGAGGCTTTTAAAGATCCGAAACAATATGGTGTTTGGATAAATGAGAAAAAAGTGAATAACAGCGTACTTGGTAATTACATTAACACTGATTTTGATCATGTATTTATTAGTAAACTTTATGCGAATGCAAAGAAAGGCAAAGATTACAATTACCAGGTTAACTTAATGACCAAAGATTATTATGAACAATATTATCAAAATGCCATCAAGACAGCAAAAAAACCTATAATGGTGACTGTGGAGAGAACGAAAGGAAAGGTTGTACAGCATGAATATTAAATTCAATTCTTTTAGTTCTATTGCATATAAACCGTTTTTCCGGCTGCCGGTATTGTTATTACTTTAAGTTGCTGTAGATGACGACCTACAGCTATACAGGCAGCACATATAATCATTAATACTGCAAATAATGCGTTTTTCATAAGTGTAGATTTTCCTTAAAGTTAAGGCAGATGATATATAATGCACAGATGTTGATAATCAGACATCATAATAAATCCTTCAACATCTATTGAAAGTTAGCGCAAGCTTTTTAGGTTTGCAGCAATGAGAAAACTGGAAGATACATACCAGCATAAAGGATTAAGAAAAAAGCTGATTGACACTTTACGCACAAAAGGCATAACATCAGAAATAGTGCTGGAGGCTATGTATAATGTGCCACGGCATTTCTTTTTAGATTCTGCTTTTGATAAGATTGCTTATGAAGACAGGGCGTTTCCCATAGCGGCGGAGCAAACTATTTCCCAGCCTTATACCGTTGCCTATCAAACACAGTTATTGAATGTGCACCGTGGCGATAAAATTCTTGAAATAGGCACCGGCAGTGTTTACCAGGCAAGTGTGCTGGCAGAATTAGGCGCCTGGGTTTATACAATAGAACGGCAGCGTAAATTGTACGACATTAATAAATCTTTCTTCTTCAAAACAAAATATCCCAGCATAAAATTTTTTTACGGAGATGGCTTTGAAGGATTGCCGGCCTATGCGCCTTTTGATAAAGTGCTTATTACGGCAGCGGCGCCTTTTATCCCGCCTAAATTAGTGGAGCAGTTAAAAACCGGCGGCTTAATGGTGTTGCCTGTGAATGAAGGCGATAAACAACGTATGTTGCGCCTTACCAAAAAAGCTGATGGCAGTTATGATGAGGAATGGTTTGATTATTTTTCTTTTGTACCAATGTTGAAAGGGAAAAATAATTAGAAAAAATTCAGGCGTTCACGTGTTCACAGGTTCACTTGTTTGATAAGCTGGTTAAGTTTAAAACGCATGGTTTAATTTCAGTCCGTGAACAAGAAAATCGTGACCTTGTAAACTTAAATTTTATTATGGCAATACGCATTTTTATAACCGGCGGCACATTCGATAAAGAATATAATGAACTTACCGGCGAGCTTTTTTTTAAAGATTCGCATTTACCGGAAATGCTTAAGCTTGGCCGCAGCAATATTGATGTTGATATACGAACGCTAATGATGATTGACAGCCTTGGCATGAGCAATGAAGACAGGGATTTGATTACACATCATTGCGAAACGGCTAAAGAAGATAAAATTATTATCGCACATGGTACGGATACAATGGCTGATACAGCTAAAGTGTTATCCGGTAAAATAAAAAATAAAACAATTGTACTTACCGGCGCAATGATCCCGTACAAGTTTGGCAGTTCAGACGGGTTGTTTAATCTTGGCAGTGCGCTGGCTTTTGTGCAAACCCTGCCGCCCGGTGTTTATATAGCTATGAATGGAAAATATTTTCATGCAGATAATGTTCGTAAAAACAGGCAAACGGGTATGTTTGAAGAGCTGTATAAGCAATGACGGGCTCTGTCAATAATTATAATTTCAATACTTTTGAAACACAATATTTTAAAATATGAGTAAAATAACTGCAGCCATTACTGCTGTAGGCGGTTATGTTCCGGAGTACAGGTTAACGAATAAGGAACTGGAAAAGATGGTTGAAACAAATGATGAATGGATAAGAACAAGAACAGGTATTAGTGAAAGAAGAATTTTGAAAGGGGCCGGTAAAGGAAGCAGCGATCTTGCCTTACCTGCCATTCAGGAAATAATCAAAAAGAAAAATCTGGACCCTCTTGAAATTGATTGCATTATTGTGGGCACCGTAACACCCGATATGGTTTTTCCCGCTACTGCAAATATTATTGCGGCTAAAATTGGCGCAGCAAATGCCTGGGGTTTTGATGTAAGCGCGGCCTGCAGTGGCTTTTTGTATTCACTCACAACCGGGGCCACGTTTATTGAAAGCGGACGGTACAAAAAAGTTCTGGTGGTTGGCGTAGATAAGATGAGCGCCATAGTTGATTACACCGACAGGGCCACCTGTATAATTTTTGGTGACGGTGCCGGCGCTGTTTTATTGGAACCTTCCACCGATGAAACGGGTATCAAGGACAGTATATTAAAAAGTGACGGAAACGGTGCCGAATACCTGCACATGAAAGCCGGCGGCTCCCGTGAACCCGCCACTATTGAAACGGTTCAGGCTAAAAAACATTTTATTTACCAGGAAGGCAAGGCCGTATTTAAACATGCTGTAGAGG
>JAEWBD010000342.1 GCA_023391315.1 Bacteroidota bacterium
TCCGGCATTAATCAGGTCGGCATCTATATTTTCTTCAGAAGGATAAGGCCCCATGCCCAGGATGCCGTTCTCGCTTTGCAACACCACTGTTACTCCTTCGGGAATAAAATTGGAAACGAGGGTGGGAATGCCGATGCCAAGGTTTACATACATGCCATCTTTCAGTTCCGCGGCAATGCGCTTTGCTATACCATATTTATCTAAAGCCATATTTTTAAAGTCTGATTTTTGATTTGATGAATGATAATTTACAGTAACTAACGTTATCACATCACGATTTACGACTCACATTACGGCTTTTCAATCTTCACCGTTTTTCTTTCAATGCGTTTCTCATAATTAATACCTTTAAATATGCGGTGCACATAAATGCCTGCAACATTAATTTGATCAGGGTCAAGTTCGCCAGGTTCCACTAATTCTTCTACCTCCGCAATTGTAATATTGCCGGCTTTAGCCATTGAAGTAGAGAAATTTTTTGTCGTTTTATTGAAAACAAGGTTGCCCATGGTATCCCCTTTCCGTGCTTTTACAAAAGCATAATCTGCATGCAGGGCATATTCCATAAGATAATGTTTGTTATTGAACACACGCACTTCTTTACCTTCCGCCACTTCGGTACCATAACCTGCGGGCGTAAAAAAAGCAGGAATGCCCATGCCGGCCATTTGTATGCGAGTGGCCAGCGTGCCCTGCGGAATAAGATCTACTTCCAGTTCGCCAGACAGCAATTGTCTTTCAAACTCTGCATTTTCGCCAACATAGCTGCTCATCATCTTTTTTATTTGTTTTGTTTTAAGCAGCAGGCCCAGGCCAAAATCGTCAACGCCCGCATTGTTGGATATGCAGGTTAATTGTTTTACGTTTTTCTTTTTTAAAGCAGCAATCAAATTTTCGGGAATACCGCAAAGGCCAAAACCGCCAAACATAATAGTGGCGCCATCGTTAACATCAGATATGGCGGCGGCCGCATCATCAAAAACTTTTTTCATATTGAAGCAATGTTAGATACTGCAAGGTAAAAAACAATAGCTGATAAAAGGTGAATGCCTTAATAGCCAGAAAACAATCGTTCACCAATAAATCCTGAACGTTCACAGAGTCTGCCGCTATGCGGAAATATCAACCTATATATTTGTGCAAATTCGAAAACCGTATCTCTATGAATAAGAAATTTTACCTGTTATTATTATTTGCTTCTATTGGTGTTTTGTCCTGCCAGAAGGAGTTAACTAAAACAACCACTACAACGCCTCCTCCCGTTACCGATACGACCGGCACAAATAATGGCGGTGATAATTCCATTGTGGGAACATGGCAGTTTGTTTCTATAGAAGCAAAAACCAAAAGCTCATCCGAAACAATAACAGGAAATATTAACCAAAGGGTAGAAACTTTTTTGGATTATCTTTCTACAGACAATGCGGGTTCAATTGTCATAAGCGACACCTCCATGAATTGCACAGGCCTCACTTATAAAATCTCCAGCACAATCAAAACATACAGGTATCATAATGATGTTTTATTAGACTCGTTACTTACACCTTATGAAACTACGTTTCCCGCCACAGATTCCTATACGCCATACCAGACGACAACCGAAGACTCCATATTTTTCAGAAAGGGCGGTTTTACCAACGTATCCGGCTCAAAATACCGGGTTAAACCTTCTGCAGCTAAACTGGACCTGAAAGGAGATTTGCTTACGTTTATACAGCCGATAAAAAAAGATACGGTTGAAAATATTGCAGGCGTGGATCAGCATACCATAATAAGCGGCGTCGCTATAATCAAACTTAGCAGGCAACGGCAATAACTTTTTCATTTAATTTATTCACTTACAAGTTTTAACCCCTGCACCGGAATGCGGGGGTTTTATTAATTTGCAGCATGCAGATAATACCGTTAAGCGAAGGTGAGTTTACAATTGACAAGTCTAAAATTTTTATTCCTTTTGATAAAGAAAAAGATGAATTGCAGGCGAGAAACACCGGCAGCCTGCTGGTGGAAGTGCAGCCTTTTGTGGTAATAACCGAAAAAGACATATTGCTGCTTGATACCGGCCTCGGCTTTATGCAAAACAACCAGATGCAATTGCACAAAAATCTTGAAGAACAAAATATAAAGCCCGGAGATATAACCAAAGTTTTATTATCGCATTTGCATAAAGACCATGCCGGCGGTATAGGTTATAAAGATAGTCTTGGCCATTACCATCTTTCTTTTCCCAATGCAGTTTATTATGTGCAGCAGGCAGAATATAATTTTGCCATGAATACAGGTTTTCCTTCATTCATGACAGAAGAAATTTCTATTCTTGAAAATAATTCGCAGGTTGTTTTTTTAAATGAGGATGAAAGGAATATTGACGGCTATATTCATTACAAAATAACCGGCGCACACAGCCCGCACCACCAGGTATTCTGGATTAAAGAAGGAGACGAAACCGTATTTTTTGGTGCTGATGATGCGCCGCAGTTGCAGCAAATGAAACACAGGTTTGTTGCTAAATATGATTACGATGGTAAAAAAGCAATGGAACTGCGCCGCCAATGGTGGGAAGAAGGCAATAAAGAAGGATGGTTGTTTTTGTTTTATCACGATGTAAAAACGCCTGTAACAGTTGGCCGGTAATGTGTGCAAGTATATGAAGCAAAAGAAATTGTTCAGGAATTTATTATTAAAATGGCATTATGGAGAAAACAAAAGAACCATGCCATGGAAAGGCGAAAAAGATGCTTATAAAGTTTGGCTGAGCGAAATAATTTTACAGCAAACAAGGGTGGAACAAGGGTGGAATTATTACGAAAAATTTATTCAGCAATATCCTACGGTTATTCAATTGGCCAATGCAAAAGATGAAGCCGTTTTTAAACTTTGGGAAGGCCTCGGCTATTATACACGCTGCCGTAATTTATTGCACACTGCAAGAGTTATAAGAGATAATTATAACGCCAGATTTCCATCTGATTATAAGGCTGTTTTAAATTTAAAAGGTATAGGGAACTATACAGCCGCAGCCATTGTATCTTTTTGTTTTAACCAGCCTTATGCTGTGGTTGATGGCAATGTGCTCCGGGTGCTTTCAAGGTTTTTTGGCATTGAAACTCCAATCGATTCTACTGCGGGTAAAAAACTTTTTTCAAAACTGGCCCAGGAATGCCTTGATACAGCCTGCCCCGGCGAATACAATCAATCTATTATGGATTTTGGCGCTACTGTGTGCAAACCTGTTCCGGCATGCAGGCAATGCCCGCTTCAAAAACACTGCATAGCTTTCAATACAAATAAGGTTAGTGTTTTACCGGTAAAAGAAAAAAGCATCAGGAAAAAGGAAAGATGGTTTACTTATTTCGTTTTTTCATATAAGGATAAAACTTTTGTGCAGCAACGAACCGCAAAAGATATCTGGCAAAACCTTTATGAATTTTACCTCGAAGAAACTCTAACCGATCCCGGATGGAGCCATCAAAAAATAAAACACTGGCTGCATGAAAAAAATATTCTTCTTTCAAAAGAAGCTGTAATTATACCGGCAAAGAAACAGGTGCTTACACACCAGGTTATTCATGGATATTTTATTTTCACCGAACTTAAAACGCTGCCATCAGCATTAAACGGCGCCTGGCTTAGTGAAAAAGAAATAAAGCATAAAGCTTTTCCGCAATTCATACATCAATTTACAGGTAAAACAAATATTCAACTGCAGTTCCTTTAAGATTAATAACCATACATGCAGAATTTATATAAACTGTAAAAGCATTTGTAAATTCGCATATAAAAATTTATTGAGGTTTAACTGCTCCTGCATTACTTACTTTTTCTGTACTTTTAGATTCATTAATTTATTACGCTGAACTAAATTTAATTTTATGCGAGGAGTAAACAGGGTAATGCTGATTGGAAACCTGGGCAAAGATCCGGAAATACAGTGCCTTGAAAAAAATATCAGCGTAGCAAAATTTCCGCTTGCTACCACCGAAACACACAAAGACAAAAACGGCAAACTTATTTCACAAACAGAATGGCACATCATAGTATTGTGGCGAGGGCTTGCAGAACTGGCACAAAAATATCTTCACAAAGGAAGCCTTATTTATGTAGAAGGGCGCCTGCGCACACGCAGTTGGGAAGACAGGGATGGCAATAAAAAATTTGCAACAGAAATTGTTGCCGATAATTTGATAATGCTGGATAAGCGAAGCGATAGCAGCAACAGCTTTACTACCCCATTACCTCACGACTCAGAAAACCTGGAAGATTTTAATTCAAATAATGATTCGCCGGCAGATGACGAACCAACCGGCACATTGCCCTTTTAAGTATTTTGCAGGAAGTTATATAGATTGATGTAAAGCATCGTAACGAAAACTTTATAATTTGGAAATTCCATCGCCGCTATTTTCATTTTTGCAGATACAGCATGCCATTATTGATTCGCAGGCAACTACCGTACTTGTTTTTTTACTTATTGCGTGCATGCTGTTATCATTTGTTGTATCAGGCGCCGAGGTAGCATTTTTCTCTCTTAACTTTAAAGAAATTAATCTTCTTAAAACAAAAGAGCAGCCTTATTACAAACGCATCATTGATTTGCTTGAAGACCCCAAAGGCCTGTTGGCATCTTTATTAATTGCCAATATTTTTTCCAATATCGCCATTATCATTATATCAAATCAGCTCCTTGATATTGCATTCCAGCTCAATAATCCACCCGCATTTATTGTACAATTTTTAACCAAGCTCGTTATTGTTCTGGCAATTATTGTATTGTTCTGCGAAGTTATTCCCAAGATATACGCTAACCAGAATAACATCAGGTTTCTTAAAAATTTTGGCCTGCTTACCGAGGGCATTTATTATCTCTTTCATGGCATGGGTAACTGGATGATTAAATATTCAGATGTTATAGAGAAGAAGTTTTCCGATAAAAACAAATCGAGATACAGCATGCAGGAACTTGACCATGCTATTGATATAACCACTAACAACGCAGCATCTGAAAAAGAAAAAAATATTCTTAAAGGCATAGTAAAATTTGGCAACATAGCCGTAAAGCAAATAATGCGCACAAGGCTGCATGTAAGCGGCATAGAGTATAACACATCCTTCAACGATTTATTAAAACAGGTAGAAGAACTGCATTACAGCCGGCTGCCTGTATATAAAAATAACCTCGATGAAATTGTTGGCCTGATAAACACAAAAGATTTATTGCAGCACCTAAACAATGCAGACGATTTTGACTGGCACAGTTTGCTCAGGCCCATTGCTTTTGTGCATAGCCATAAACTGATTGATGACCTCTTGCATGAATTTCAGCAAAAGCGCATTCATTTCGCCGTGGTGGTGGATGAATTTGGCGGCACCAGCGGCATTGTAACGCTCGAAGATATTTTGGAAGAAGTAATTGGAGATATACATGACGAGTTTGATGAAGAAGACATAGAATACACCAGGGTTGACGACAACAATTATATTTTTGAAGGGAGTATAATGATTTATGATGCCTGCCGCATTATGCAGCTTTCGCCAAACACATTCGATCCGGTAAAAGGAGAAAGCGATTCACTTGCAGGGCTTGTGCTTGAAATAGCCGGCGAAATTCCGCAGCAAAACCAGGTTATTACCAGCGGCGATTTTGAATTTATTGTCCTGGAAATTAATAAGAACCGTTTGCAAAAAATTAAAATCACTATTAAGCCACAGGATGATTAGGGAAAAACGGTTAACAGTCAACGGTCAACAGTCAACAGCAGTTCATAGCAGAAAGAATCCGATTCTTATTTTCTATTTTTTATTTTTTACTTTTCTGAGCTGCAATTCTCCTTATACACCAAAACCAACAGGCTATTTTAAAATTGATTTCCCTGAAAAAAAATACCAGGAATTTAATAAGCCCGGCTATCCATACACATTTGAATACCCGGTTTATGCAAACGTTATAAAAGACAGCACTTTTTTTGATTCTTCCACAGAAAACCCGTGGTGGGTTAATGTGGATTTTCCTCAATTCAATGCCCGCATATATTTAAGCTATAAAATTATCGGGCAGTATAAATTAGACAGCCTCCTGAATGATGCGTATAATCTTACCAACAAACATTCCATAAAAGCATCTTTTATTGACGATTCCATCATGCATATTTCTGGTAATGTTCATGGCACTTTTTTTAAAGTTGAAGGAGATGTGGCAACGGCTGACCAGTTTTTCCTCACCGATTCAACAAAAAACTTTATAAGGGGCGCTTTATATTTTAATGCAACGCCTAACCAGGATTCTCTGCGGCCGGTAAATAACTTCCTCGTGGAAGACATGAAACACCTGGTTAATACATTCCGGTGGAAATAACTGGATGGCTGATTTATTGATAAACGCGCAAACTCTACACATTAAACAGTTTTATGGTTTAAATTTGCCGTTTGAATTATTTTAAAATCATGATTGCAATAGATAACAAATTAGTGAGCGACGATATAGTGGAAAAGCAATTTGTGTGCGATTTGGTGAAATGTAAAGGCGGCTGCTGCGAAGACGGCGATGCAGGCGCTCCGCTGGAGTTAAATGAGCTGGATGAACTGATTCACAGTTATGAGATTGTAAAACCATACCTCACAGAAGCCGGCATACGGTCCATTGAAACGCATGGTAAATATGTGTACGACAGGGAGTTTGGATGGGTTACGCCCACCATAAAAGGCGCTATGTGCGCTTATGGTTTTAAAGATGAAAATGGTATTATAAAGTGCGGAATCGAAAAGGCCTATAATGAAGGCAAAATCAACTGGAAAAAGCCCATAAGCTGTCATTTGTTTCCCATTCGCGTAAATAAAAGCAAGGAAGATGAAGACCTTGAATATTTAAACTATGAACCCCGCCCCGATTTATGCAGGGCCGCATGCAAGCTGGGCAAACACCTGCAGGTTCCCGTGTATGTTTTTTTAAAAGAATCCATCATCCGCAAATACGGGGAAGATTTTTACAATGCGCTGGAAGCCGCAGCGCAATACGCCGAAGCAAATAAATAACTGCCATTAATAGTTACCAGATAATTTGTCAAAGACGCTGAGATAAAAATCTATGCATCCGTTATCTCGTTCACGTTTCACGATTGACGCTCACGAAAAGCGCTCATTATTCCTTACCATTATTCACTTCCTGAGCCAACTATCGGACTTGAACCGACGACCTGCACATTACGAGGGTGCTGCTCTACCAACTGAGCTAAGTTGGCTGGTAGATATCTTTATAAAAACTCAAAAATAGAAATTAAAAATTATCGCTTCGTACATTCGCTGCCATGTTACCAGATTTTTTAAAAGAACTTTTTGCCAATCAGCAATACGACGAAAATAATTTCTTCTTGATCGCAGGCCCTTGCGTGGTAGAAGACGAAGCTTTATTAATGGAAGTTGCAGATAAAGTATCCGGTATTTGCAAACGGTTAGGCATTCCTTATATTTTCAAATCAAGTTACCGAAAAGCAAATCGCACCAGCGCCAATTCGTTCACAGGTATTGGCGATGATAATGCTTTGCATCTTTTACAAAAAACAGGTAAGCATTTCGGCCTGCCGGTAACCAGCGATGTACATGCGCATGATGAAACAGCCGAGGCTGCAAAATATATTGATGTTTTGCAAATCCCCGCTTTCTTATGCCGCCAGACAGATTTATTACTTGCAGCCGGCGAAACCGGTAAAATTGTGAATGTAAAAAAAGGGCAGTTTTTAAGCGGGCATTCCATGAAGTTTGCAGTTGAAAAAATTAAATCAACCGGCAATAATAAAATCCTGCTTACCGAACGTGGAACAACGTTCGGCTACCAGGATTTAGTAGTGGATTACCGCAATATTCCCTGGATGCAGGAACAAAATGTACCCGTTGTTATGGATTGCACACATAGTCTTCAGCAGCCCAACCAAACAAGCGGCGTTACAGGCGGCAACCCGCAATTAATAAGTACCATAGCCAAGGCAGCCATCGCCACCGGCGCCGAGGGGCTGTTTATTGAAACACATCCTAATCCTGCCAAAGCCAAAAGCGATGGCGCCAATATGCTTCATTTAAATTTAATAGAAGACCTGCTTGAAAAGCTGGTGAAATTGAGAAAAGCCGTAGTAAGCTTATAAATATTTAAGCGGGTTTCTTCTTGCAGACAAAATATATTTCTTTATGTTTAACCAAAAGGCCATCACCATATAAACAATTATCGGCGAGCCCATGGTTAAAAAAGAAATGTATATAAACCACATGCGTATGCGGCTCGTGGAAATACCAAGCCGTTCGCCTAAAGGTTCACACACACCAAATGCACGCCACTCAATAAGCTGTTTAAGTTTGTACATGTTTGCAATTTAGAAAAAATAATTTTCCTTTAAAAGCATAATATTTTCTTTTTAACTGTTCATTTCTGTTTTACGGTATTGAAATGTAAATTTGCCCGGTTCTTATTAAATATTTTATTTCCCGGCAGTTGATACCTTGTGGCGTCGTCCCTTGTGTCACTCCCTTGTACTTTAGGTTTTTCAAGCATCTTTTAAATATAACACATGGCATTTGATATTGAAATGATTAAAAAAGTGTACAGCGAATTGCCTGCTAAAATTGCTGCTGCACGCAAAGTTCTTAACCGTCCATTAACCTTAGCAGAAAAAATCCTCTTTGCTCATCTTTCCCCCGAACAAGCCCTCGAAGCGTTTGAGCGCGGAAAAAATTATGTAAATTTTGCACCGGACCGCGTGGCCATGCAGGATGCAACAGCCCAGATGGCTTTGCTACAGTTTATGCAGGCGGGCAGGCCAAAGGTTGCCGTGCCGTCCACCGTTCACTGCGATCATTTAATACAGGCAAAAGTTGGCGCTAAAGAAGACCTCGCCACAGCGCTGCAGGTAAATAAAGAGGTTTACGATTTTCTTGCTTCTGTTTCTAATAAATATGGTATTGGTTTCTGGAAGCCCGGTGCAGGTATCATTCACCAGGTGGTATTGGAAAATTACGCTTTCCCCGGCGGTATGATGATTGGGACAGACAGCCACACCCCCAATGCCGGCGGCCTCGGTATGATTGCCATTGGCGTTGGCGGCGCCGATGCCTGTGATGTGATGGCGGGATTACCCTGGGAATTAAAATGGCCTAAACTTATCGGTATAAAACTCACCGGTAAAATGAGTGGCTGGACGAGTGCAAAAGATATTATTCTCTGGGTGGCCGGTCAGCTAACCGTTAAAGGCGGCACCGGCGCTATTGTTGAATATTTTGGCGAAGGCGCTGATAGCTTCAGCGCAACCGGCAAAGGCACCATTTGTAATATGGGTGCGGAAATAGGCGCCACCTGTTCTTTGTTTGCTTATGATGAAAAGATGGCGGCTTATCTTAAATCAACAGACAGGGCGGATATTGCTGAGCTTGCAAACGGGATCAAAGAACATTTACGCCCGGATGCAGAAGTATATGAAAATCCTGAAAAATATTACGACCAGGTGCTTGAATTGAATTTGAGTGAGCTGGAGCCCTATGTAAACGGCCCCTTTACACCAGACCTTGCAACGCCTATTTCCAAAATGAAAGAAGCTGTTGAAAAAAATGGCTGGCCTGCAAAGCTCGAAGTTGCATTGATTGGAAGTTGCACCAATTCTTCTTATGAAGACATCAGCCGTTCTGCTTCCATTGTAAAAGATGCGGTGAACAAAGGCCTGAAAACAAACAGCGAGTTTACCATTACGCCCGGTTCAGAACAGGTTCGTTTCACAATAGAAAGGGATGGTTTTATCAACGATTTTGAAAGTGTGGGCGGCGTTGTATTAGCCAATGCATGCGGCCCTTGTATTGGTCAATGGGCAAGGCATATTGATGACCCGAATCGTAAAAACACAATCATCACCTCTTTCAACAGGAATTTTGCAAAACGTAATGACGGCCTTGCCTCAACACATGCTTTTGTTGCCTCACCTGAAGTAGTAACAGCAATGGCCATCGCAGGCACTATTGCGTTTAACCCCATCACGGATAAATTAAAAAATGATAAGGGCGAAGATATTTTACTGAATGAACCAAGGGGTTACGAACTCCCCCCCAAAGGTTTTGCCGTTGATGACCCGGGCTTCCAGGCGCCTGCTGAAGACGGCAGTAGTGTTCAGGTTGCAGTTGATCCAAATTCACAAAGACTTCAATTGCTTGCTCCATTTAAAGAATGGGAAGGTACCGATTTGAAAGGCCTGAAATTATTGATCAAAGCCAAAGGAAAATGTACCACCGACCACATTTCAATGGCCGGCCCGTGGTTAAAATTCCGCGGCCATCTTGATAATATCTCGAACAATCTTTTAATCGGCGCCATCAACTTTTTCAATAATCAAACCGATGCTGTAAAGAACCAGCTAACCGGTGAATATGGTTCAGTTCCGGCAACGCAAAGGGCTTACAAAGCTGCTGGCATCGGTACTATCGTGGTAGGCGATGAAAACTATGGCGAAGGCAGTTCACGTGAACATGCCGCTATGGAACCACGCTTTCTTGGTGTAAGGGCCATTCTTGTAAAAAGCTTTGCCCGTATTCACGAAACCAACCTGAAAAAGCAGGGAATGCTTGGTCTTACATTCGCCAATAAAGATGATTATGATAAGATTCTTGAAGATGACACTTTTGATATTATTGGTTTAACATCATTTGCACCGGGTGTGCCGCTGCACGTTGCAATTCATCACAGTAATGGCACTTCTGAAACCATCGAAGTAAATCATACGTATAACGAACAGCAGATTGAATGGTTTAAAGCCGGCGCTGCATTAAATATTATCCGTAAAAAATTTAATGCTTCTGCTGTTTAAACATATTAATGCATTTTAGTAGGTAACGATCATGCCCGGGCAACCGGGCATTTTTTTTGAATGGTTTTAATGCCTCCAATAGAATTATAGTAAAAAATGTTTTAGGATTATTGTTTACTTTGTTGATATGTTTGGTGTAACCATTCTTGGAAATAATTCTGCTTTGCCCGCTTATAACAGGCACCCCACAGCACAGGTAATAAGTTTAAACGATCAATTGCTTTTGGTTGATTGCGGTGAAGGCACGCAAATGCAAATGAATTTGTATAAAATAAAACGCAGCCGCATCAATCACATTTTTATCTCGCATTTGCATGGTGATCATTATTTTGGTTTACCTGGTTTAATAACGAGTTACGGATTATTAGGCCGCATTACCGATTTGCATTTATACGCGCCTGCGCCATTGAAAGATATCCTTGATATGCAGCTCAATGTGGCAAGCACCATTCTGCCTTATAAATTACATTTTCATTTCTTGGAAAAAGAAGAGATGATTGTGAATGAAGAGAAATTTTCAGTTGAATGTTTTAAAGTATTTCACCGCATAGATTGCTGGGGATTTTTATTTCGTGAGAAAAAGAAGCCAAGGAAAATAAATATTGAAGCAACAACACGTTACAATGTTCCGGTGGAATTATTCAACCAACTGAAAGAAGGTAGTGATATTGTATTGAATGATGAGGTTATAAGAAACGAAGAGCTCACCTTTGCCAACAGGCCGCCAAAAAGTTATGCGTTCTGCGCTGATACGATATATACCGAAAGCCTTTCTGAAACAGTAAAAGATATCGACCTGCTTTACCATGAAGCCACTTATTTAAAAGATAAAACGGAAAAAGCGGCAAGCCGGTTTCATTCAACCGGTGAACAGGCGGCCATGCTGGCAAAGCTTTCCCACGTAAAGAAATTATTGATCGGC
Organism: Bacteroidota bacterium; assembly: GCA_023391315.1. Lineage (GTDB taxonomy): Bacteria > Bacteroidota > Bacteroidia > Chitinophagales > Chitinophagaceae > Parafilimonas. Next base: position 11,752 of record JAEWBD010000342.1, read on the forward strand.
CATTTCAGCAGCAGTTATGAAACGCTTGACGAGTTTTTAACAGAGGCACAGGCTGTATTTCCCAATACACAACTGGCTTTGGAAGGGCAAACTTTTATTATATAAGTACTTACATAATTTTTACACATTTATCGAAAGAAGCAAAGAAGTGAACAGAATATGCAGTCAGCAATTCTTCATGCGATAGAATAATATAATCATCTATTGCAGCAGCCATCTGTAAAAATCAGGAAACTCCTGTCGCCAGTATTTTTCATTATGCTGGCCTAAAGGAAAAGTGATGTCCTGCATTTCACAACAATTTTTTCCTTTAAGAATGTTATACATTTTTTGCATGTCGCGAATCATGGAAGCGCTTTCTTTTTCGCCCGCATATAAATAGATACGAAACTTTTTTTGCCATTTTACATTCGCTACATCAGTATAAAGCTGAGGTGTTAGCCAGAATGACGGAGAAAGAACACCTGCACCACCAAATACATCCGGATACTGCACCAATGCATATAAAGAAATTAAAGCACCCATGCTGCTGCCTGCAATAAATGTATGCGGCGCATCCTTTTGCGTGCGGTAATTTTTATCAATAAAAGGTTTTAAGGTTGTTGCAATAAATTCAATGTATTGTTTCCCCTCTCCTTTTCCATACTTCGCATCATCGTAAGGATTGTATTCATTCATACGTTTAACGTTGCTGTTATCAATGCCCACAACAATACATTCTTTGTTACCTTTTTTTGCCATTGAATCAAGCGTTTCATCAATGCCCCACTCACCGGCAAATGCTGTTTGCTCGTTGAATAAATTCTGCCCATCCTGCATATACAACACAGGATAAGTATTTGTTTTTAACTTATTATAAGATGGCGGCAGATAAATCCATATACGCCGGTAGCGGTTTAACTGCGGCATAAAAAAAGCAGTATCTATAACATGCACATTCGCTGAAGCCGTGTTGGGCTTTGGCTTTTCGGGCGCTGCATCTTTCCATCCTGCAATAGTGATATTGATGGTTGTATCGCCTTTTACATCTGCTATCCTGTTATCAATATCATCGCCTTTTGCAGTTGTTTCAACTTTATCCCAGCTTCCTCTTGTAAACTTAAATTCATAATGCCCCGTATCAATATTCATTACAAGAACACGGCGGTTACCGCCAAAAGGTTTAAGCTTCGATTTAAGGTCTGCAGGATTCCAGTCATTAAAATTGCCCGCAATAAAAATTTCATCCTGCGGTTTGGTTGCTACAGAAGATACAACAATGCGTACCATATATTGTGCTCTTAAAAAACTGGTGCAGCAAGTGAAAACAACAATGCCAATCAAATACTTCATACTATCAAAATATATTTATAGGATGATATTAAACAAACAGCATATAAAATTTAAATACAATTAACAACTACCGGCCACGTTTTGCCTGTTGTATCTTTAAGAATGATTCAAATGCATTTAATGGGAAGCTGCTTAGATTTTGCGCAGCCGTTATACCAGCCTTTTGCGCAGCCAGCACTCCATATTTTGTATGCTGAAAAGCGTTTACAGAATGCGCATCGGGATTAATTGATATCAATACATTTTTCTCAGTACAATAATCAAGATAACGCCAATCCATATCAAGCCTGCGCGGATTGGCATTTAATTCAACAACAACATTATGTGCTGCACAGGCATCGATAATGGCTGTATGGTTTACAGGATAACCCGCACGGCTCAACAATAATCTTCCCGTGCAATGACCAAGTATGGAAGTAAATGGGTTACTAATAGCATTCATCAAGCGCATCATGGCCTTTTCTTCATTCATTTTTAAATTGGAATGAACGGATGCAATTACAATATCAAAGGAAACAAGCACTTCATCATCGTAATCGAGGCTGCCATCACCGAGTATGTCGCTTTCAATGCTTTTAAAAATCTTAAACGGCTTAAGCTTTTCATTCAATTCATCTATCTCTGCATGTTGCGCTTTCAATCTTTCTGCCGTTAAACCATTTGCATACACGGCGGTTTTAGAGTGATCGCTGATAACCAGGTACTCAAGCCCTAACTTAATGGCGGCATTTGCCATTTCTTCAATGGTATTATTGCCATCACTCCATTTGGAGTGACTATGAATTATAGATTTAATATCCGTTGGCTGAATAACTTCAGGAAGATTATGGGTTGCAGCTTTGTCAATAACAGATGAAGTTTCTCTTAGATAAGGAGGTATGTAATGAAGCCGGGCCTGCTCAAAGATTGCTTCTTCTGAAGTATAAAAAAATGATTGATCTGTAAGTTCTTTTTTATTCCATTCTTCCAGGAAAGCATCGCTGCAGGAAGTTTCAAACAAACGCTGAAATATCTTTTCTTCTTCCGCATGATAAAAATACAGGAGTATATTTTCTTCCTTCCCCTGGAAAACAGAAGTTGCCGCATCAAGCTTTTCTGTTACAAAATTGTGTTGTAATAAATATTCCTGCAAAACTGCGGCCGGCGCATTGGTAACCCACTCCAGTTTATCAATCGTTTCCATCTGCCTGCGAAAAATACCGGTGATGAAAAACCTGTAATCGCTAAAATTATTTTTCAGCTTATCATCCAGTTCATACGCAAGCTTTTCCACTTGCGCGTATAAATAGCTGCCAATATTATTGAGGAAATACTCAATGGCTTCCTGTATGCTTTTCTGTGTCTTTTCGCCAAAGCCTTTGTAAAGCGTAAGCCTGTTTTCGTTGCAGGCATATAACAACTCGCCAACCGTTTCAATGCCCATCTCTTTCCATATAACCGTTACTTTTTTAGGGCCAATACCTTTAATGTTCATCATCTGCAATATGCCGGGCGGTGTTTTTTCAATGAGACTGGTTAAATCGGCTATTTCACCTTTCTCAAATATTTCAACTATTTTTTTTGCCGCCGAGTCACCGATACCTTTTATGGAGGCATATTTTTCAGCAGGAATTTCAGCAAGCTGCTGCGGCAGCTTGTCAATCGTAAAAGCGGCAGCGCTGTATGCTTTTGCTTTAAAACTATTGCCGCCATGTACGTCGGTTAATTTGGCGAGCAGCGAAAACTGGTCAGCAATAAAAGAGTTATCGGCAGTCATTATTTACCTTATATAATGTTAGCATATAAAACGGGCAGGAAGATAATAATAATGTGCAAAAAAGCCTGCGCATAAAAAAAGGCGGCCATGTGCTGCCGCCTTACAATTACAACATACATCAACTGCTTAAATCTGTATGTTTAAGTTCCCCGATTGCTGCCCCTTGCCTATAGTTGTATAATTCCATGAATTTAAAATATTGCCCTGCGTATTATAAATAACCTTATAATATATTTCAAGCGTTTCCTTTTTATCGTTCACGTTTGGAATGGAAATTTGCTGCATTATGGGGTTGTTTGATTCAGGAAAATCTTTCAACTCGGTTGGCTGAAATGTATGCTGCCAAACTGTATCCCTTTTATTGTGCTTAACCCTTAACACCGTTACTTCAAGCGTGGCTGTGGTGTTTTTATAAACAGGCGCAACATAGCTGGATGTTTTATACACTTCCATGTTAATGCTTTTGCTTACTGTGTTTGCTTCCGTTATTTTTTTGGAGGTAAAGAGACCGATAATGCTTATAAAGCTGAGGGCGGTTGCTGTGATGATTAATTTCGTTGTCATATATAGTTCGTTTTTTGTTTTTAAAAATGGTTATGCCAGAATATTTTCAAAGCCAGTACCATAAGCCTTTTTACAAGCGAAATGGTTGAAAACAGCCGTTAAGCGGTTTTATAAAATGATAAATGGCTGAAAATAAAACCAGGGCTTTGGGTTACTGTACGGAAGCGGACAACAATTGAACGGAAATACAATAACTTTAAAGTGAAAGCCCATGCATATTGCAGCGAAACATGAAAACAGGCTGCAGGTTGTTTTAATTTCCGGGATATATTTTAATTGTTTGCAACGGTTTATCGAATTGGATTGTCAGGAGTTTGCAGGGAAGTTTTTCCTTTTATGAAAATTCACCCGGAAGTTTCTCTCGGCCGTTGCTAACCTGGTTTTTATAGAACTTCACATAGTATTTCAGCTTTAGATTCTTTTCTTAACCAGATAAATTGCGGTAATAACATTATGCAGTATAAATTTGGCTGTCCCCGTTTATTTATTACCCAAGCTTATTTACATGAACGTATACAAAAATCCATGGAAGATTATAAGTAAAAAAGATATTTACGATAATCCGTGGATAAGCCTTACAGAATACCAGGTTATCAACCCCTCAGGCGGTAATGGCATTTATGGCAAGGTTCATTTTAAAAACCAGGCCATTGGTATTGTACCACTGGATGATGATTTGAACACCTACCTTGTTGGCCAATACCGCTTTACCATTGATGAATATAGCTGGGAAATACCCGAAGGCGGCGGGCTGAATGAAGACCCGCTTATTGCTGCACAAAGGGAACTGCTGGAAGAAACAGGCTTAAAAGCTGAACACTGGCAGAAAATAAGCGAAATGCATTTAAGCAATTCCGTTACAGATGAATACTGTATAATTTTTATTGCAAGAGGCCTTACGCAGCATAAAGCCATGCCCGACGAAACGGAACAGTTAATTATAAAAAAACTTCCGTTTGAGGAAGCTTATAATATGGTGATGGAAGGAAAAATCAAGGATGTAGTTACCGTATCCGCAATATTGAAAACGAGGATATTACTGCTGGAAAATAAAATATAGGCTCCGGAAACAACGGAAACGCATCCCGGAGTTACGGAATGACATCTGAGAGTTACGGAATGACATCCGGGAATTGCGAAATGCTATCTGGGAGTTACGGAATGACATCTGAGAATCACGGAATACTATCTGGGAATTGCGAAATGACATCTGAGAGTTACGAAATGACATCTGAGAGTTATGGAATGCCATCTGAGAATCGCGGAATGCCATCCGGGAATTGCGGAATGACATCTCTTTGTCCCGGAATCATCTTACAATTTGGAAATAATCGCCTTAAAGCTGAGAATCACCCGGCTTGACCGGGTATCTGTACGTGCATGAAACAGAATTCCCCGCCGCGGCGGGGAAATGACGTGCAAGAGCATTTATATTCTTTGCATTATACAAAATCCGGGAAATCATTTTCAAAACAACCACCGCAGCAACAAATATCAGCCGCCACCTGCCGCTTTTAATAACCAGCAGCATCAGTTTACTTTCTCAATCACCATGGCACTTGCACCGCCGCCGCCATTGCAGATGCCGGCAGCGCCAAACTTTGCATTGTTTTGTTGCAGCACGTTAATCAGCGTAACTATTATCCTGGCGCCGCTGCAACCCAGCGGGTGGCCTATTGAAACAGCCCCGCCGTTTACATTAACCTTCGCCGCATCCAAACCCATTTTCTGAATATTGGCAATGCCCACCACAGAGAAAGCCTCATTCAATTCAAAGTAATTGATATCAGTTAATGCTAACCCCGCTTTTTGAACCGCTTTCGGCACAGCGAGTGAGGGTGTGGTGGTAAACCATTCCGGTGCCTGTTCGGCATCGGCATAACTCCTGATAATGGCTATTGGTTTTATGTTTAAGGCTTCGGCTTTTTCTTTACTCATTAACACAAGCGCCGCAGCGCCATCGTTCATGGTGCTGGCATTGGCCGCCGTAACTGTTCCTTCTTTCTGAAAGGCAGGTTTTAGTTCCGGTATCTTATCAAACTTTACGTTAAACGGCTCTTCGTCTTTTGTAAACCGTAAGGGTTCGCCTTTACGCTGTGGAATTTCAACCGGCACCACTTCATTATCAAATTTACCTTCAGTCCAGGCCTGCTGGCTGCGCTTGTAGCTTTCAATGGCAAAAGCATCCTGGTCGTTCCGGCTTATGTTACATTCCTTCGCACAAAGCTCGGCCGCATTGCCCATGGCGTAATTATTATATACATCGGTAAGGCCATCTTTCGCAAGGCCGTCAATCAAATTTACATTCCCGTATTTATTGCCCCAGCGCATGTTGGGGGAATAAAAAGGCACATTACTCATGCTCTCCATACCACCGGCAACAATTATATCCGCATCACCGAGCATAATGCTCTGAGCCGCCTGCGCAATAGCTTTCATGCCGCTGGCGCAAACTTTATTTACCGTGGTGGCAACCACATTATCAGGCAAACCGGCAAACATAGCAGCCTGGCGGGCAGGCGCCTGGCCAAGGTTGGCCTGCAGCACGCAGCCCATTAAAACTTCCTGCACATCAGCGGGTTGTAAACCGGCTTTTTCAACCGCAGCTTTTATAGCAAAAGCGCCTAATTGTGTTGCTGAAAAATCTTTTAAAGCCCCGCCAAAACTGCCAATGGGCGTTCTTACCGCAGATACGATGTAAACTGTTCTATTGCTCATGCTATATAAATTGAAGGCGCTAAGATAACAATTGTTAGTTTCATGGAAAGATGGAATGCAGAAGGGTGTATTAATTATAAGTTATTGTATTATCGGGCGAATTGTGCGTAGTGAATGGTGAATGAATAACACCCTATACTCAGAATTCACGTTTGACGATTCACGTTACACGCTCAATACTCACAATTCATGATTCGGCACATCAGCTCGAATGATCCGCTATGATCAGCCATTCGCCATTTATTTTCCTTAACAATAAGGTGAAATAGCCGCCCACACCGCCAATGCTTCTTTTTAAATGCCATTGGCCCAGCACAAAATAATATTCGGGCGATAAAGGTTTTAACTGCAGCAGGTTGAAAGAAAGTTTACCCATTGCCGCCGTATCGGGATAGGCCTGCTTATACCGCTCCAGTGTTGTTTGCCAGCCATAGGTTGGCGGGTTGCTCACAAATAATAAGCTGTCGCTTTTCCAGTAAGTCTGCATAAAAGCATCTACATCGCCACGGTTCCAGGCTTCAATTTGTTTATCCATTACTTTGCGTATATCGGTTTCATCAGCCGGCGTTTGGGCGCTACAGAAACTGCATAGAGCAACCAGTAAGG
>JAEWBD010000362.1 GCA_023391315.1 Bacteroidota bacterium
GGCTTATATATGTGATGTGGAAGATGGCGCCATTAAAAACGGCCTTGATGCGTTAAAAGATGCACCGCGCAAACCCGCTGTTATAAAAGATATCAGGAAGCTGCTTAAGCAAAATGATTTTGATGCGCTGGCAATAGCTGCACCCGATCACTGGCATACGCCGGCGGCAATTTTAGGCGTACAAAATGGTAAACATGTGTATGTTGAAAAACCCTGTGGCCAAAACCCGCATGAAGGTGAGCTGATATCACAGGCGTATTCAAAATATGGCAAACATATCCAGATGGGCAACCAGCGCCGCTCTATGCCTACATTGATAGAAGCGGCAAAGCTTATAAAAGAAGGTATTATCGGTAAGGCATATTTCGCAAAAGCATGGTACGCCAATAACCGTGCGTCTATTGGTGTTGGAAAAGTTATTCCTGTGCCTTCAACACTGAATTGGGATTTATGGCAGGGGCCTGCGCCGCGCAAACAATTTAAAGATAACATAGTGCATTATAACTGGCATTGGTTCTGGAACTGGGGCACGGGCGAAGCCTGTAATAATGGTACGCATGAAATTGATTGCTGCCGTTGGTTTTTAGAACTTGATTATCCTACAAAAGTTACATCCGGCGGTGGCCGTTATGCATTTAAAGATGATTGGGAAACGACTGACACGCAGGTAGCCTCATTTGAATTTGGCGATGAAAAAGCAATAACATGGGAAAGCCGCAGTTGTAATAACTATCCTGTTGAAGGTGAAAGCCGCGGCTTTATTATTTATGGTGATGGCGGAACATTGGTGAATGATGGTGGCGGCGGTTATAAAATATTCGATACAAAAAATAAACTGGTAAAAGAAGGTAAAACAGATGTTGCTGCAGAAGCCAATAATCTTGTAAGCTCAACGGGCAATCTTGATTTATATCATTTTCAAAATTTTGTTGATACGGTTAGGGGAGAAGCAAAGCTCAATTCGCCTGTTGATGAAGGCAGCAAATCTGTGTTGCTTTGCCATTTGGCAAATATTGCACAGCGTACCGGTGGTGTATTGCATTGTGACCCTTCCAATGGCCATATTCTTAATAATACTGAAGCCATGAAGTTATGGCAAAGGGAATATGAAAAAGGCTGGAAGCCTGTTGTATATTGGTAGTATCATGCAAAAAACATTTCTTACTGCGGCATGGCGAAACCTTGTAATGGCAAATTATAGAATTGACCCGTTATTGCTGCATCCATATCTTCCTTATAAAACTGAACTTGATACATTTAACGGAAAGCATTTTGTAAGTCTTGTTGGCTTTATGTTCCAGGACGTGAGAGTGATGGGAATATCATTTCCTTTTCATACAAGTTTTGAAGAAATAAACCTGCGTTTTTATGTCCGCTATAAACAAAACAATGAATGGAGGCGCGGCGTTGTGTTTATAAAAGAAATTGTATCAAAGCGCATGATAAGTTTTGTGGCAAATACTTTATATGGAGAAAATTATATTACGCTTCCAACAAAACACACATGGAGCAGGAATAATGATGATTTAAGTATTGGATATGAATGGAAAGTTGGCAAACAATGGAATCATATAAATTGTATTGCATCAGGCGAGTCCGAAATCATTACTGAAAATTCGGCTGAAGAATTTATTACCGAACATTATTGGGGCTATACCTGCATTAATAAAACATGCGCCGGTGCTTACGAAGTTCAGCATCCAAAGTGGAAGGTGCATAAAGTAAAGTCTTATGATATTATTTGCAGCGCAAAAGAATTGTATGGACAGGCATTTTATGAAACGTTAAACCATCCACCTGAATCTGTATTTCTTGCAGAAGGTTCTGCTATAAAAGTATTAAAAGGTGAGAAGCTTTTTTAATTAATAAACTGTAGAAAGCGGTGCTTTTTGCTGCTCAGAATGCAGCGATGGTGCAGGTTCGGCCGCTCATCATTTAAAGCAGTTTAGTCCGAAAAACCGGGACAGGAACATGGGCTGCCATTATATATGAATGGCGGTAACAATAAAATAAAAAAGCTTCGCCCATGCGAAGCTTTTTAAAATTATATAAGTACTTATATATTATTTAGCCTTATCAAAATTTTCCTGCACTTTTTTCCAGTTGATAACATTCCAGATCGCCGCTAAATAATCAGGGCGTTTATTTTGATATTTTAAATAATAAGCGTGCTCCCAAACATCAACGCCAAGAATGGGTGTGCCCTTTACTTCAGCCACATCCATTAACGGGTTATCCTGGTTAGGCGTTGAAGTAACTTCAAGCTTACCATCTTTTACAATAAGCCAGGCCCAGCCACTTCCAAAACGGGTGGCACCTGCAGTATTAAACTTTGTTTTAAATTCATCAAAAGAACCAAAAGTGCTGTTAATAGCCTCAGCCAAACTGCCCGAAGGTGCACCGCTATCAGCAGATAAAATATCCCAGAAGAAAGTGTGATTCCAGTGGCCGCCGCCATTGTTGCGAACAGCGGGTGAAATTTTACCGGCATTAGCAATCAGGTCTTCAAGCGATTTATTTTCATGTTCCGTGCCGGCAATTGCTTTATTAAGGTTATCTACGTACGCCTGGTGATGTTTGTCGTGGTGAATCTTCATTGTTTGCTCATCGATGTGCGGCTCTAATGCATTGTATGCATACGGCAGCGGAGGTAATGTGAATGCCATAGTTATAAAATTTTAGATTTCTGATTGTAGATTTCTGCTTTTACAGAAATACAATTATTGTTTATAAAGGACAACAAATTTAATGCGAGGCTGGCAAAAACAGGTTAATTCTTTCTTATATCGAAAATAAGCCTTGCTTTATTAAGCTTTTCAGCGCTTTTGCTGAAAGAAAGTTTTCATAAGCAAGGCGCAATCTTCCGCCAAAACGCCGGTGCGTATTTTGGTTTTTGGATGAAATGGAAAATTGGGTGATGTTACGCGGCGATGGCCATTCTTTTCATCAGCTGCACCCCAAACCACGCGTTGCAGTTTGCTCCAGTACAAAGCGCCCGTGCACATTAAACAAGGTTCGACGGTTACATATAAAGTTGCATCGGGTAAATATTTGGTGCCGAGAAAATTATAAGCTGAAGTAAGTGCAAGTATTTCTGCATGCGCAGTTGAATCATTCAGCTGTTCCGTCATATTATGCGCCCTTGCAATAATCTTTTGATTGATGACAATTACAGCGCCAATGGGAATTTCATCTTCTTCATAAGCTTTTTCTGCTTCCCGCAGGGCATGCTGCATATAGTATTCATCATTCAATATCATTGATACAAATTGCTATTCTTTATCTTTTTCTCTTTGTTTACGCCGCTTTTCTTTTTTATACTTATTGAAAAGATCAAGGCTTATTTTAACCTGGCCGTCGTCCCCATCCCTTGCCCTTAAGTTAATGCTTCTGCCGGGGTCATCCATTTTTGCCCGGTCTATCTTTTTAAAATCTTTATCGCCGGGCTTATTCGTTAAGGATGACATTGGAACCTGTATTAAAATATCGGTGCGGTTGGCCGTACTGTAAACCCCTTCGATATACATGGTAATTGCCGACGATTGAACGGGCATTCTCCGTATGTATATATCTCCATTTTTTATATCAAAAGTATCTTTTAATTCTGCGAACTGCACATTATTCAAATCTCTGTTTTTAAAAACATATTGTTGAATATTGAGCAGCGGTTTAAAATTTATTAAAGCTGCATTTTTTATAGAGAAATAGAGTTTGCCGTTCAGGCTGTTTGCAAGAAGCTTACCGGAGTTGTTGATACCAACGGTTAAATTCGTTTTTGCATTCATAATGCCCTGCAGGTTTCCGGATGTAATGCTTGTTTGTCCAAAATTGTCAAATGCATAAAATAATTTCTTCACATTAATATGACTGAGATCCGCATTCACCACAGCCTGGTGATAATTATTATTTACCTGGTGCACTTTAGCGGAAAGATTAAACGAACCATCGGCGTGCTGCAGCGAGGCTTTTTGAATGCCCCAGTCGTTGTTTTCAAACAACATATTTGCATTTACATTGGTTGCTTTAAAATTATGCAATGCAACCTTGTCTGCCTTCAAGCTTACATACATATCGCCATTTTCTAGCGCATCATCCACTGAGGTTATAACAGAGCCAACGCCACCTTTCTTTTTTGTTTTTGCAGCCCCCTTGTTGGCAAATAAAGTTTTAAAATCATTCAGATCAACAGAAGGAGAATAAACGCTGCAGTTTATGCTAGCCTTCCCAGCTTCTTTTTTTGAATAACGGTTTAAGCTGCTGCCATTAATATTTACGGTAAACTGGCTGGCATTTACATTACATTTAAAGTTATTCATCGTCAAAGTATTACCCGCAATGGCGATGGCGCCGTTGCACGAGGAGAAAGTAATATTTCTCGGCACATATACCATCGTTCCATTCTCAATTTCGATTTTAGCATTCAACTGGTTTAGCAAAGAAGGGTCGGGAATTAAAGAGCCGTTATAAGCGAGGTATAATTTGGCGCTGCCTTCGGTAAAATCGAATGTTTCAGATAACAGTGTTTCATCCAACTGAGCCATTGTGCATGCCGTATTAAATTCAAATTGTATGGTTGGGTTTGATAAATTGGTTATGGCAATTGTAGGTGTGTTCATTTTTATCTGTCCCCAATTGCTCGTAAAACCGGTAACAATAATTTGGGAGTTAGAATCATTTGGTGCAATGCGGGGATTAACCTGGTTGGAATAATTTCCTTTAAAGCTGCAGCTTGTTAAATTTACAACGGGTGTTGTAATATTATTTTCTGTTGTAACAAAATTAACCTTAACAGCAGGGTCGCCTTTTTTAGATAATGGCCCTGTTAGCGATACATTCACATCCAACGGCTCCGTAAGATTTATCTTGCCTAATTTGGTTCTTGTTTTAGGCTTTAAAATTGTTAGTGCCGAAGCATATTTAATACCCTCCGTTGAAGCATCTATATGAAATTGTGATTTTCTTTTGAAATCAAATTTGCCCTTAATAAGAAATGACTGGCCCTGTATTTTTACCTTAGATTTGTTTATGGTAAGGACGCCGTTGGTATCATATACAAGTTTCCATTTAGCCTGTATGCGCTGATTTTCCAGCCAGTAACCCTGCGGCAAATTAAAACCAAACCCCCGTAACATTAAATCTTCATCAAAAGTTATGTGATACTTTGAACCTGTTAAACGCATGTCAATATTTGCATCGTCAATTCTTCCCGCATATCTTTTTTTGCGTATAACATCTTCCAAAACAATGGTTACATTTTCAAGATTAAAATTTCTAAGAACGATTAGTTTTTTATTCCTTGCCGCACTTGCAGTATCTTTTTTATGCGGCATCAGCACGTAGTTGTTTGAATAACCATTTACATCGGTGAAACTGTGCAGCACCGCATTTGTCACCGTTACGGAGCCAATTTTTAATTTATTGCCAAGCAACCCCATAAAGCCTGCCCTAGCGGTAATTTGTTCAGCTTTAATAAAAGGCCTGTGATAAAACGAATCGCTGACCGTTACATTTTCAAGCGTAATGCCAATATCGGGAAATGTTCTCCATATAGTTATGTCGGCATTATTGATTTTTAATTCCCCCAAAATGGTTTCTTTCATTTTTGCATTAAGAAACCCAAGCAGTCTTTCTTTTGAAGATGATACATAAATGCTAAGGCTTACCAGCAATAAAACATATAAGCCAAGTATTACGGCAACAACACGCACAAAACGCCGCCGCCATTTTCCGGGCACATGAAACCTGCTTTTCTTCTTTTCTTCCTCCATAGCTTAACTGTATTGCACAAGAAACGCTGTTCTGCAACAGCGTTTTTACTAAAACTTATTTTGAATGATATAAGGAAGCATGTTAAGCCATGTGGGCCAGTCGTGCGTCCATCCTTCCCAAATGCTGAAATCGTGCCATATACCTTTACCCCAAAGCACTTGTGAAAACCTGCGGTTGGCATCAGGATCTTCATAAGCGCCACCACCCGTATAAATATGAATGTGATGGCTGGCGTGTATTTTATTAAGGTACCATTCATCCGTTAAATTGGGAATATAATGTATGGGGCTGTTAAAATAAACTTGGTCGTCCCAGAATCCTTTTGAATATTCTGTAAGATCATACACGCCGCTCATGCTTATAACACCGTTAATAATATCGGGCCGCTTTAAAAATAAATTCATAGCATGCAATGCGCCAAATGATGCACCGCATGTATAAATCATCGTTTCATTACTTGAACTGTTGCGGATAAATGGTATTACTTCGTTATGTACGTAATAGTTAAACTCGTTTTGGCGAATGGCTTTGTGCGGCGGGTACATTTCATTATTCAGCCAGCTTTCATTATTAATGCTGTTAATGCTATAAACTTTTAGTTTGCCGGCATCAATAAAAGGCGCCAATGCATCTATCAGTTTAAACCGTTCATATTCGAGGTAATCAGCGGCGGCAGTTGGCACCAATAACAATGCAAACCCGTAATGGCCATACGTTACTATTGGCATTTCTTTATTGAGTGAGGGGCTATACCAGGATGTAATTTCTCTTTGCATATAACGGTTTAATTTAGGTGGAATACAATTTGGTCTGAAAGTCAGAAAGCCGAATGTTCGACAGAAAATTTACATTACAAATTTTCTGTCTGCGAACTTATTATAAACATACCTTCTTCACTTCGTGCCATAAGTCGCGGTAGCATTGGGCTGCATAACTGCTGTTGGCATATTCAAATAGGGGCTGCTGGTTAATGCCCATTTTTTCTACATCGCTTAAATAAGGGATATAATTTTTAAAGAACAGTTTGTCTCTGTAAAACTGTTGCATCACTTCATGATGCAAATTTTTCCTGTGGTCAACCATGCTGAAGAAGCATTTTAACCTGCTTTTATCAAGGCTGTTATCATCAAAATAAGCGCTCACCATTTCAAAAGAATTAATGGAAAGCGTTGTGGGGATATTCGGCATCAAAATATAATCCGCCGCGTTAAAAATGTTTTCGTGTAATAAAGAGATGCCGGGTGGGCAATCGAGTATTACAATATCATATCCCTTAAGGTTTGCCAGCAGCGATCTTAATTTTCTTTTACTGTGTTTTATATCACTGAGCAACGTATCAATGTTGCGTGCAGACATGTCCGCCGGAATTATCCAAAGGTTTTCAAACGTCGAATCCTGCACGGCATCTTTTACATCCAGTTCGTTTGCAAACAATTTTTTTGTCACGTTCTTGTTGTTTGCCTGAACCTTGAGGTAAAATGATGATGAGCCCTGTGGATCAAGGTCCCATACCAGTGTTTTATAACCATCAGCAGCGGCGAGATAGGCCAGGTTTATAGCAGCGGCAGTTTTGCCCACGCCGCCTTTAAGATTGTATAGAGCAAAGACTGTCATACATCTAAAATACAAATTAAAACAGCCCATCCCAAACCCTTTCGAAAGGAAAAGGTTTTCGGGCCCTCAAAATATTTTAGGTAAAGTGGTGTATAGCCCTCTCCACCGGAGGGGGATTTAGGGAAATGCCACTATTCTTCCCTCAACTGTTTGCCTGTAAGATGAATAAAAACATCTTCAAGGTTAGCCTGTTTTACTTCTTTGGGTTTTTCAAAGCCTGATTCAACAAGATCATCTATCAGTTTATCAGGCGAAGCCATCGCAATTATTTTACCCGAATCAATAATAGCAACACGATCGCATAAAATTTCTGCTTCATCCATATAATGCGTGGTGATAATAACCGTGGTGCCTTTGCTTCTTATATCTTTAATCAAATCCCAGAGGTTGCGCCTCGCCTGCGGATCGAGGCCTGTTGTTGGCTCATCCAGAAAAATAATCTTTGGCCTGTTGATTAATGTGGTTGCAATGGAGAATCGCTGTTTCTGGCCGCCGCTCAGCTCCTTAAATTTAGCTTTGGCTTTATCGCGAAGATTTACTGTATCGAGCAAATCCATCGGGTTTACTTTACCATTGTATAAGCCTGCAAAAAGCTGGATAAGTTCTACGAGGTTCAGGCCCGGATAATAACCGGAGCTTTGCAACTGAACGCCGATTAGTTTTTTTATTTCATTGGGTGAGTTATCAAGGTTAAAACCGTCCACAATTATTTCCCCACTTGTTTTTTCACGCAGCGTTTCAATAATCTCAAGCGTGGTAGATTTTCCGGCACCATTGGGACCAAGCAGGCCAAAAATTTCACCTTCATACACATCGAAACTTATACCTTTTACTGCCTTAAAATCACCATAATGTTTAACGAGTTCTTTTACTGAAATAATTGGTTTCTGATGCATATAAATGATATAAGAAAGTATTATAAAGAAATTTATATACTTATTTATTTTGCAGCAAATATCTTTGAACACCTTTACATGCAAGAAAAATTAACTGTTATTTACATAATATCCGACAGGCGTTCCGGCTCTACGCTGCTTGAAAACATGCTTTCAAAGTCACAGGAAGTTTTATCAGTTGGCGAACTGGCCATGCTGAAAGGTCATATTTATAAAGAGGGGCCCGGAGAATTATGGAACTGGAACTGCAGTTGCGGTAAACCTGTTATGCAATGCGAATTCTGGAGCAAAGTGCTTAATGGTATTTATGATGATAATTTTGAAACCAAGATAACATGGCCATATAAGTCTATGAAAATGCTGTTTTCATCTTTTACATCTGTCAATAGCAAAAGCATATTGCAAAAATTCATCAATACAAAAAAAAATAAACAAACAATTAAGGTACTAGATGAAATTTATAAAGCTTTAGGTAATACATCAGATAAAAAATTTATTGTTGATTCTTCAAAAGATCCCATACAGGCATTGGCCATTACAAAATGCGCAGACATTAATGTGAAACTTATCTGGCTTACAAGAGACTTGCGCGCCATTACTTTTTCAAAACTGAAAAGATGGAAACAAAACAAGCGTTCTGATAAAAAACCTTTGGAAACTTTAATTGACAGTTTCAGGTATAAAAAAGTTTGTAATGCAGTTATGAAAAATGCTGAGCCCGAAAACGTCATTAAAATAAGTTATGAAGCGCTGGCCGAAAAGCCGCAGCAGCAATTAGATAACATCTGCGCCAGGTTTGGTTTGGTTAATTACCAGGCGCCTGCGTATATGGAACTGAATAACGATCATACTATTGCAGGCACGCCCGGCAGGTTTGAAAGAAAGGTAATCGCTGCCGATAATTCATGGAAAGATTTTTATAAACAACATGCCATGCTGAACGCATTGGGCAAAGTTTTTAATGCGTTATAAATGGAGAAAGACAAAAAAGATTTTTTTATCCTGACAGCGCCAAGAAGCGGCTCCACGGTGCTTACAAGAACGCTGGATCAGCATCCGCAAATATTTTGCGCAGGAGAAATTTTTCATCCGTCTGGTGAAACTTACCATCCCGAATGGCAGTTTCCATTCATTGGCAAAAAAAATAAACAAGGGGTTTCAAGAACGCTGTTTACATTAACCAATTATATAAAAGGTTATTTAACAGGGGCTGCCCATATAAACCGGTTTTACAAAACCCGCGATACAAAACAGCTACGCGGATTTAAATTAATGAACAGGCATGTTACAGATTTTCCAACTGTTTGGAAATACCTGTTGCAAAACGATAAGAAAGTAATTGTGCTTGTAAGAACAAACACTTTTCGTGAAGCACTTTCAAGTTTCAGGGCAAGAAAGATCGGTGTATTTCATTCGAGTGAAGATGCTTCGCTTGCAGCAAAGAAAGTGCATGTAAATGCAGCGCAATTAAAAAAACGTGTGGATGAACTGGAGGCCATCAACAGTAATATTTTAAAACTTGGCAAAAACTTTAATCATATTGTGCTTACATATGAAGAATTTGAGCACTGGCAGGAAATGCTGAATAAGGTTTTTGATTTTCTTGAAGTGGAAAAAATAAATATGCCGGCGCAGTTAAGAAAGATAAGCGCAACCAACTGGCGCGACGGCGTAGAAAATTATGAAGAAGTTGAAACTATAATGAAAGGCACATACGCACATTTTATAAACTGATTATAACTGCTTAAAATAACCAAACGCCAAACCAGCAAATGACAAAATTTGTGATCTTCACTTTACCGCGAACAGGTTCTACCTTGTTAAGCAAATCGCTTAACAGGCATCCTGAAATTTTTTGTGATGATGAAATATTTCATTTTAGCTTTCGTGATTACTTCAGCCC
>JAEWBD010000379.1 GCA_023391315.1 Bacteroidota bacterium
ATCATAGATGAAGTGCTGCCGCTTGAAGAAGCGGTTGCCAAAAGCGATTTTATTTATGTTGCCATACCTGTTGATGTAACTATCCCGGTTGTATTGAAGATAATGGATATAATAACCTACAAACAAATTGTTGCAGACGCCGGCTCTACAAAATTTGCATTAAGTAAAGCGTTGAAAGATCATCCCATGCGCAAACGCTTTGTATCAACGCACCCCATGTGGGGAACGGAATACAGCGGCCCCGAAGCTGCTGTGCATGGCGCTTTCGCAGGCCGCGCCTGTGTTATCTGCGATGTACATCAATCAGATAAAAAAGTGGTTGGCATAATAGAAAATATTTATCGCCTGCTGGGCATGAATATCGTGCTTATGGATTCTGAAAATCATGATATACATGCCGCTTATGTAAGCCACATTTCCCACATAACCTCATTTGCACTTGCAAATACTGTATTGGAAAAAGAAAAAGAAGAAGAAGCCATATTTGAATTATCAGGTGGTGGTTTTGAAAGCACGGTACGCCTGGCGAAAAGTGCGGCTTCTATGTGGGTGCCTGTGTTTATGCAAAACAAGGAAAATGTGCTGGATGTATTGAACGAACATATTACACAATTAAGAAAATTCAAGGCAAGCCTGGAAAAAGAAAATGTGCAATTTTTAACCGAGCTGATTGAGAATGCGAATAAAATAAAACGCATTATTAAATAAGCCTTTCAGAAAAATTATTCAGTGCGGGCATTAGATGGTGTATAACCGAGGTTACAATCTTCAATAAATTTCAGCACCGCATCTTTTCCTGATTTTGATACTGCACTGGTTACAAAATACGGCGGTAAAAATTCCCAGTTCTCCTTCATCTTTTCAAAAAACAATTTCACATTACGTTCAACAGCGCCGGGCTTTTCTTTATCGGCTTTGGTAAAGACAATGGCAAAAGGCAGTTGCCATTCACCTAAACTATCTATAAATTCAAGATCAATTTTCTGTGGTTCATGCCTCGCATCTATCAATACAAAAATGTTTAAAAGGTTTTTGCGTTTGCGCAAATAATCTTCAATCATTTTCGTCCATTGTTTGCGCAATTTCTGGGCGCGTTTAGCATAGCCATAACCAGGTAAATCAACCAAAAACCATTTTGTTTTTGTTTTTGGATTAGTAGTTACACTTTCAATTTCATAATGATTAATGAGCTGTGTTTTCCCAGGCGCTGCTGATGTTTTGGCAAGCTTCGCATTATTGCAAAGCATATTGATTAAGGATGATTTACCCACATTGCTTCGCCCTATAAAGGCGTATTCAGGCCGGTCTGGCTGCGGGCATTTATCAACAGAAGGACTTGAAATAAGATAGACAGCTTTTGTTATTTGCATTTAATACAAAGAAAATGGAAGAAGCTTAATAATGCAGCATTGGTGTAATAGAAATAAATCCATTTACTATATAAATTTCAGCTGCAACTGTAAGCAATGCAATAGAATATGGAAATAAATCGATTAGTTCAAATGCTTTAAACCATATTTTTTTGTGGTTTTTTGTAATCATCCTGTCCATAAGAGCATTTTAAAATTCACTCTACAAGTTTACAAAAATTTACTTTAATTATCATCGGTCAGCGATTACGCTTTCTTTCCAGGCTGTCTTTCGGATATTTTGTTTCCATTTGTTTGGAGATATGCTTACTCCACGTAATCAATATATTTTTTTCGGCATCATTCAGCTTTGCATCCGTATGTATAAGCGTGTAGGAAGATAGTGGCATTTCATTTTTATCAAGCTGTTCTTCTATTTCATGTAGCTTATTGTACTGTTTGGCTAAGGAGTAAGATGCAAATTCATCAAAGTTCAATTCTTCCTTACCATCTTCAACATGATTATGCAGCCACCATGCAACCGGTTGTATATTGCTATACCAGGGGTAATGGGTATTATTACTGTGACAATCGTTGCAAGCCTTTACCAAAACAGCCTCAACGTCATCGGGCACACTATACAATTTCGAAATATTATTTGTTTGCGCCTCCGGGTGTATATTCTTAGCCGATCTTATGAATTGTATCGCTACCAATATGATTAACAATATTAAGAGTATTCGTTTCATACCAGCGTTTTATGGTTGGCCCAAAATATCGCCTGTCATTTCTTTGGGAACCGGTAAGCCCATAAAAGTTAAAATGGTTGGCGCTATATCACCCAGCTTACCTGGCTTTACTGTTCCTTTAAATTCATTATTAATAATAAAGAACGGAACAGGATTTAATGAATGCTGCGTGTTAGGAGATCCATCTTCATTTATTTCATAATCAGCATTGCCGTGATCTGCAAGCAGGAACGTGGTATAACCATGCGCCAGCGCAGCCGTAATAACTTTTTCCACGCAGGTATCAACTGTTTCAACAGCCTTTATAACCGCATCCCAAACGCCTGTATGCCCCACCATATCTGCATTGGCAAAGTTCAGGCAGATAAAATCTGCTGTTTCATTTTCAATTTCAGGAAGCAGTTTTTCTGTTACTTCATAAGCACTCATTTCAGGCTTAAGGTCATACGTAGCCACTTTAGGCGAAGCTACCATAATCCTGCTTTCACCTTTAAATGTTGCTTCCCGCCCGCCGCTGAAAAAGAAAGTTACATGCGGATATTTTTCTGTTTCAGCAATACGTATTTGCCTCAAACCATTGTCCTCAATTATTTCACCCAGTGTTTTGGTGAGGTTATCATTTTCAAAAATAACATGCACGTTTTTATATGTTTTATCATATTCTGTCATGGTAACATAATATAATTGCAACGGCTGCATGTTGTATTCAGGAAAAGCCTGTTGTGTAAGCGCAACGGTAATTTCACGGCAGCGGTCGGTTCTGAAATTAAAACAGATAACGGCATCTCCATCTTTAATGATGGCAAGCGGCTGCTGCGCTTCATTTACAATTACCGTTGGCATTATAAATTCATCGGTTACATTTTGAGCATACGATTGTTCTACGGCAGCAATAGCATCGGTAGCTTTAATGCCTTCACCTTTTGCAAGGGCATCATAAGCGAGCTTAATACGCTCCCATCTTTTATCGCGATCCATTGCATAATAACGGCCGCTAACACTTGCTATCTTTCCAACAGAATTATTAATGCTTTGCTGCAGCTCTTTCATAAAACCAAGCCCGCTTTTGGGGTCTGTATCGCGACCATCAGTAAAAGCATGAATGTAAACTTCACTTAAACCCTGCTGCGCACATACTTCACATATGGCTTTAAGATGATTGATATGCGAATGCACGCCGCCGTTACTCACAAGGCCAATTAAGTGCAATGCTTTTTTATTGGTTTTAGCATAATCAATTGCTTTCAGCAGCTGTTCATTCTTCTGAAACAAACCTTCGCGAATAGCTACGTTAATGCGCTGCAGTTCCTGGTAAACAATTCTGCCTGCTCCAAGATTAAGATGCCCAACTTCACTGTTGCCCATTTGCCCTTCTGGCAGGCCAACTGCTTCACCACAGGTTATTAAAGTAGTATTAGGATATTTACTGTATAAACTGCTAACAAAAGGTGTTTTAGCATGTTGAATGGCATCGGAAGCATAGGTTTTTCCAAGCCCCCAGCCATCCATAATAATTAAAATTGCTTTTTTGCTCATGGCGTAAAACTAATAGATTTAATTTTTTTGTTAAATGATTTTTCAGGATGGAATAAATCAAATAAAAAATTTGAAACCCCGTTATTATAATAACAATAACAAAACTAATTAAGGAGATATGTCTTAAAGATGTTTTGATTAATAAATTTATATCACTGACAATCGTTAAACAAAATATAAAAACCATCTCTCATTTCACAATTACATAACTATATTACTTAAACATTAAGCGTTACCTTTAGTCAAAAATTCTATATCCTCATCAATGAAAAAATTATTAACGATAATCGGATTTTTCTTAACACTAAATACGTTTGCACAGTCTGCCGACGACGTTGCCAGTGCTTTAAATGCAGGCAATGCCACTAAGTTCGCCAGCTATTTCAGCAATTCTGTAAATATCACATTGCCGCAAAAACCGGAAGTGAAAAATTTAAGCAAAGCTGAAGCTGCCGCCATGATACAAAGTTTCTTTACAAAGAATAAAGTATCAGGGTTTGAAAGATTTTCTGATTCGCGCCAGCTAAACGACATGACGTATGTAGCCGGAAAATTAAAAGGCACACAGGAGTATAATATTACCGTGGTGTTAAAAAGCACTGGCAATACAATATCTGTTATACGGGTAAGAATATTCTAACTTTTAAGAGCGATTTTTTAATAAGGCTGCCTTAACAAGGCGGCCTTTTTTATGTTTATTAATTTCTCACTTAAGCAGCAGGAAAAATAATTTCTAATAACAATTAATTATTTTTAGATTTGTCTAAAAATAATTTCAATGCAGGCTAATTTTTCTATTACTGAGGAAAACTATATAAAATCAATATATCATTTGCAGCAGGCAACAGGTGAGGTAAATACCAACGCCCTCGCTAATCATCTTAATACCAAAGCAGCATCAGTAACCGATATGCTGAAAAAGCTGCAGGCAAAAAATTTATTAAATTATCTTCCATATAAAGGTTTCAAGCTTAGCCGTGAAGGCAATAAAGCCGCCGTAATGATTATCCGCAGGCATCGTTTATGGGAATTTTTTCTCGTTGATAAACTTCATTTTAGCTGGGAAGAAATACATGAAGTAGCAGAAGAACTGGAGCACATCCGCAGTAAAAAATTGATTGATAAACTGGATGAATTCCTGGGCTTTCCAAAGTTTGACCCGCATGGCGACCCTATTCCCGACAGCAGCGGTAAAATAGATGAACTTAAACAACTCCCGTTAGCAAACCTGCCCGTGAATAAACAGGCTGTAATTACATCTGTTTTAAACCAGTCAAACGAACTGCTTGCTTTTTTAAGCAGCCGTAATATAGCAATAGGCACTGTGCTGGAGGTAAAGGATAAGCTTCCGTTTGATAATTCCGTTGAGATTAAGTTCAGGAACAAACAATCAATCAATATCAGTGAACAGGTGGCCAAAGCCATACAGGTAAATCCTTTATAATATGGTAAAGAACGATACACATTCTTTAAGTGATGTGCATGAAAGCATAGATGCCACCCGTCAGCGCAAAGGCTGGAGAAAAATTTTGGCTTTTATGGGCCCTGCATACCTGGTAAGTGTTGGGTATATGGATCCCGGCAACTGGGCCACCGATCTGCAGGGCGGCGCACAGTTTGGTTATAAACTTATCTGGGTTTTGCTGATGAGCAACCTGATGGCTTTATTACTGCAATCTTTAAGTGCAAGGCTTGGTATTGTGAGAAGAAAAGACCTGGCGCAGGTAAACCGGGAGACCTACCCCCCGCTTACAAATTTTTGTTTGTATGTGCTTGCAGAACTGGCTATTGCAGCCTGCGACCTTGCAGAAGTGCTGGGTATGGCGCTGGGTATTCAGTTGCTTACCGGGTTGCCATTAATCTGGGGCGTTTCAATAACAGTACTTGATACATTCTTACTTTTTTATCTGCAAAAAAAAGGTATGCGTGCCATGGAAGCTTTTATTATAGCATTAGTATTGATAATAGGTTTATCTTTTTTAATTGAACTGTTTTTTGCCAAACCAGATGTGGGTGAAATGATAAAAGGCTTTGTTCCTTCTTCATTAAATGACCAGGCTTTATATATTGCTGTGGGCATAATAGGTGCTACGGTTATGCCGCATAATTTATACCTGCATTCGGCGCTTGTTCAAACAAGAAAAATAAACAGTAGCGAAGTTGCCACACGCAAAGCCATTAAATACAATATAGTTGATAGCGCAATCGCTTTAAATGCTGCATTTTTTGTAAATGCAGGAATATTGATATTAGCCGCAACAGCATTCTTTTATAATGGCCATTCATCTGTAGCGAGAATACAGGATGCTTATTTATTGCTTGAATCAGCGCTGGGAACATCGCTGGCGCCAATCTTATTTGCGGTTGCCTTGATTGCTGCCGGGCAAAGCTCAACTGTAACGGGAACTTTAGCAGGCCAGGTGGTTATGGAAGGCTACCTGCACTTGCGTATTAATCCATGGATGAGAAGGCTGCTTACCCGCTTGTTAGCTATAATTCCCGCAGTAATTGTTATTGCAGTATATGGTGAAGCAGAAGTTGATAATATGCTTGTGTTCAGCCAGGTGTTATTGAGCCTGCAGCTTGGCTTTGCCGTAATTCCTTTAATACATTTTGTAAGCGATAAAAAAACGATGGGTGTTTTTGCCATTAAATCCTATGTAAAAATTATAGCCTGGCTGGTTGCGGCTATATTAGTATTTTTAAATGTAAGGCTTGTTGCAGGTGAAATAATTGATGTGTTGTCAGAAAGCGGGCATTTATTTATAAAAGCTATTATTATAATTGTTTCATTAATTTTTGCATGGCTGTTTATTACAATGACGTTTTATCCTTTATATGCTAAAAGAAAAACAAGATCGCCAGAAGGCATTCATGGCAAAGTGCCGCAATTGCTTAACCTTTCTGTAAACCCTTTTCAGAAAATTGCAGTGGCACTCGATTTTAAAACACTTGATGAAAAATTGATTGCACATGCCATTAAACAGGGTAATAAACATGCTACGTATTTATTGCTGCATGTGGTAGAAACAGTGTCGGCGTCATTTTCAGGCAATGCTACGGATGATGATGAAACACGCCAGGATGCAGAACGCCTGCAGGCTTATGCTGCACAGTTAAAACAAATGGGCTATACCGTTGAAACCCAGCTCGGCTACCAGCATCGCGTTGAAGAAATTGTGCGCATCGTAAACGAATTTAATGCCGATATGCTGGTAATGGGTGCGCACCGGCACAAGGGCCTGAAAGATGTGTTTTATGGTGAAACTGTAAATATTGTGCGGCACAAACTACCAATGCCCGTGCTTATTGTGAGTTAAATAATCGGGCCGGGGATTAATTAATGCCAACAAAAATTTTATCCCCTGGCCGCCATTCATTGCTATTGCTTCTCACAATAATTCTAGCGCCGTCAATTATTACCTTCGCCTCATAAAAACTTCCCCAGAAACTGATTTTATGAATAATGCCTTTTACACCGCTGCCTGTTTTATATATCCTGAAATTTTCCGGCCGTGTCATTATTGCATTTCCTTTTGTATCAATGCCAAACAGAGCTGCCACCTGTGGCTGAAGCAAATTGTATTTGCCAAATAAGCCTGCAACATATTCATTCACCGGTTTATAATACACATCCTGCGGGCTTCCCTCCTGAACCAGCCTTCCGTCTTTAACCACCAATATTTCATCAGCCCATGAGAGCGTATCATGCGGGTCATGCGAAGTAAGTGTGCAGGTTATTTTTAAGCGTACTGTTATATCATCCAATACATCCTTTAACGTGTTCGTATGAATTGGATCAAGATTGGAAAAGGGTTCATCCAGCACCAGCAACGTTGGTTGTTTTACCAGCAGCATACATAAAGCAATTCTCTGCTTTTCCCCGCCGGATAAATAATTGGTTTTGCGTTGCAGTAAATTATCTATCCTGCATATTTCAAATAACCGCTTTGCCTCAGCTTCATCCAATTTATTTTCAAACCATATCAATTCTTCAACCCGGTAATGATTGGGAAGTTCATAGTGTTGCGATAAATAGCCCATCATTTTATGCCCGGGCATCAGCTTTTCTTCGGGACCAATCACGCTTTCGCCATTAAATAAAATTGATCCGCCGGTTGGTTGCGCATAGCCGGTTATCATCTTCAGCAAAGTTGTTTTGCCTGCTCCTGATTCACCTGCAATCGCTATTTTCTGCAAGGGCTGTTGTACAAAACTTATATCATCTACAATTATACGGTCTTCAACTTTTTTTGAAACGTTCTTTACTTCTAATAATACCTTCATTCGTTTAACCTCAATTTTCTGATTGATCTTATTTTACGGACTGCAAAAGTGCATTAATAATTTACTTCTCCGGCAGGAAAAGTATCCTTCAATATCATATACACATGCTCAATGCCATCTTCCAGGTAAATATCACTTATCACTTTAAATCCAAGCGAACTATAAAATTTCAAAAGATAATATTGCGCACCAATCTTAATGGATCCACCACCAAAATGTTGCCTGCATAAAGCAATGGAACGCTGCATCAATTCTTTTCCCTGGCCCTTACTGCGATGCTTATGCGATATAACCACACGCCCGATTGATATTTCTTCATAAATATATCCCGGCGGCACAAGCCGTGTATAGGCCGCCAGTTCATCACCCGCAAAACCCATCAGGTGCAGGCAGCCTTCATCTTTATTGTCCATATCTAAAAAAACACAGTTTTGTTCTACCACAAAAACCTCGCTGCGTAACTGCAGGATTTTATACATTTCAAGCGGCGACAATTCATTAAAAGCTTTACAATACCATGTTATATTCATTTCACCCGTTTATTTTTTTATCAGGAAAGATGGAACGCCCAATAAACATTTCCCTAATGTCAAAATTTTACAGGGCGTTTTAATACAGTATATATTGCAAGATAATTTTGTTGATGAACTGTTAAGATAAATATTGCTTATTTGCATAATAATAATTTGAAATAGAATTGCAACTATGAACATTCCTGTAATCATGCGCTATTTATTTGCTTCATGCCTGTTTGCTACAATAACAACAGGGGCCCAATCTCAAAGTATAAGCATTAACAGCGTTCAAAACAGCCTGGAAGCTTTAGCAACCAATTTTCCGCAGGAAAAAATTTATGTTCAGTTTGACAAGCCTTCTTATGCGCCCGGCGAAACCATCTGGTTTAAATCATATATAATGACGGGGGCCGACCCTTCACAAATAAGTAAAACGGTTTACATTGATTTTATCAATACTCAAGGCAGGGTACTTAAACATTGTGTATCGCCGGTATTGCAATCCGGCGGCAGCGGCGATTATAGCCTTCCGCTTGAGTTTAAAGATGAGGTTGTATATGTAAAGGCTTATACAAAATGGATGTTGAACTTTGATTCATCATTTCTTTACAGGAAAACCATTCACATTATTCAGCCAAAGCCTGCAACCAAAAGGCCTGTTCCTGCTATTAAAACAGCTATACAATTTTTACCTGAAGGCGGCAATATTGTGGAAAATATTGAAACCAATATCGCATTTAAAGCGGTGCATTTTGACGGAACGCCGGCGCCAGTAAGCGGCGCTGTTTTTAATAACAGCAATGCAAAAGTAGCCGATATAAAAACCATACACGATGGCATGGGTGCATTTTCGCTTACAGCTAAAAACGGCGAAGCCTATACCGCAAAATGGAAAGATGACCTGGGCAAAAATTACGAAACAAAATTGCCGGCTGCGCAGGCCACAGGCATTGTGTTGAAAGTTTTGCCACAAGCCGATGCAAGATCGTTTACCATACAGCGGTCAGATAATGCGCCGGCTAATCTTCAGAAGTTATACATCATTGCTTCCATGCAGCAACACCTTGTGTACGGCGCTGCCGTTAATTTAAAAGATGTGCCCGTAACCGGCGGTGCTATACCGGTTAAAGAACTTCCCTCCGGCATTTTGCAGGTAACTATTTTCGATTCAAACTGGACGGCAATGGCGGAACGCATTACTTTTATTAATAATGAAAATTATAGTTTTGAACCTGAAGTTGGCTTTGCAGAATTAGGCACTGATAAGCGCAAGCTGAACACGCTTGTGATTCATACAGATTCCATTGCTGCCAATCTTTCCGTTGCCGTAACAGATGCAGGCATTGGTATTGACAGTTCCGATGATATTGTATCCCGCTTGCTCTTAACCGGCGATCTAAAAGGCAATGTTTATCATCCTTATTATTATTTTCAAAACAATTCTGATACGCTTCAAAAGCAGCTTGATCTTGTAATGCTTACCAATGGCTGGCGCCGTATTGACTGGGAAAATTCTATCCGCAATAAATATCCAAAAATAAAATACCAGAACGAAGCCGATTATTTAAGCCTTGCCGGCAAAGTGTACGGTGCAACGGACCAGCAGTTAAAAAAAGGCGCTATGCTCCTGCTCATTATTAATAACAGTAAGGATACTTCCAACCGTTTTGAACAGGCGATAGTTGATCAATCCGGGAAGTTTGCCAATCCTAATATTATCTTATACGATACTTCAAAAATTTATTATAAGCTATCGGGCAATGAAAGCTTTGCCAATTCATCCGTTGTCAATTTTGACAATAGCTTGTCTTCACCAAAAACAATTACAGAAGATACGGCGGCCAATGCTTTTCTTACCGACACGGCAACTGAAAATTACAGGCGCAGTCTTGCCGAAGAAGAATTACGTAATGCCAAGTTCAGGCAGGGCACAACGCTGCAGGATGTAGTTGTAAAAACGAGGACTAAAAGCCCCATGCCGGTATTGGATGAAAAATATGCATCGCCGCTTTTTAGTGGCGATGGCTACCAGTTTGATGTGATGACCGATCCATTTGGAAGAAGCGCCATGAGTGTATTTCAGTATTTGCAGGGTAAGGTTCCCGGCCTGCAGATTACAACGGGAGGCGCCACGCCAAGCGTTACCTGGCGCGGCGGCACACCGGCATTTTTTTTTAATGAAACGCCCGCAGATGCAAGCATGCTTCAAACTATAAGCATGAGCGATATAGCGTATGTAAAAGTTTTACGGCCACCGTTCATAGGCGCTGTTGGCGGCGGTGCAAACGGCGCCATAGCTATTTATACGCGTAAAGGCGGCGATGTAGCCACTACGCCTGGTAAAGGATTGCCGTATAAAGTAATTATTGGTTATTCCGAACAAAAGGAATTTTATTCTCCCAATTATGATATTTATAGTGAGAATAGTGATCAAAAAGATTTGCGCACAACTTTGTTCTGGTCGCCAAATGTTTTAACTACGCCAACCAATAATACATTCCGCCTGAAATTTTATAACAACGATGTTACACAACGTTTCCGCGTAATTGTAGAAGGCATTACCACCGATGGCAAGCTTGCACATATTGAAAAAGTAATTGAATAGTTTACATGAACCGAATTGAAAAACTGCAGGAGCTTTTACAGCAAATGCCGGGCGATAGTTTTCTAAGGCATGCGCTTGCATTGGAGTATATAAAACTTGATAACGATAAAGATGCAAGGATGTTGTTTGAAGCTATATTAAAAGATGAGCCGGGTTATGTGGGTTCTTACTACCATCTTGGAAAATTGCTTGAAAGGACCGGCGAAACTTCGCAGGCAATTGAATGGTATGAAAAAGGAATGCAACAGGCAAAGGCGGCAAATGACCAGCATGCATATAATGAACTGCAGGCTGCGTATGAAGATTTGGTTTATTAGATTGATGATGTAATGTGGTTAAGAATTTATGCATATTGAACATGTTAAAAATATTGCTTTAATTTTACCCTTTCATCATAAAACATAACCAATGAAATCACTTTTCTCATTACTTGTATTATCTATTTTATTCAGCAGTTTTACCATCGTTAATAAAGCAGAGCTTACAGAAGCAGAAAGAAAATTTGCCGTTGATCATCTCATTAAAACAAGGGATGATTTAATAAATTCAGTAAAAGGTTTATCGGATGCACAGTTAAATTTTAAACCAGCACCTGACAGATGGTCTGTGCTGGAATGCGTACAACATATAGCCTTAACATCGCAGGGCTTGTTTGGTTTTGTACAACAAACTTTACGAACACCTAATGACAGTGCATTTAAACCAACTGTTACAGATGAACAGTTTATCGGCATGGTTGAAGACAGAAGTCACAAAGCACAAGCTGCAGAACCTTTTAAGCCCATACATGCCCCTTATAAAACTTTGGATGAAACATTAAACGCATTCAATGCGGGCAGGGACAGCCTGATTAATTATGTGCAAACAACACATGATGATTTAAGGGCGCATATCGCAGTTCTTCCATTTGCTAAAATTGATGCCTACCAGGCCATATTATTGATATCTGCCCATACAAACCGGCATATGCAGCAGTTGAATGAAGTGAAAGCCGATCCCAATTTCCCCAAACAATAAATACATAAAAGCGTATTGAAAAGCTGCATTTAAATGCAGCTTTTTATTTTATACCACTTTTTGCATTAACAATGGCATAATTATTTTATAGCTTTAGATATGCCGGTCAATAAAAAAAATAAAGCATTGAATGCACAGCTTGCCAAGGGAACAAAACAGGGATTTCCCAAAAACCTCGCTCCTATGCTTGCCACGCTTGTTGACAAGCCTTTTGATGAGCCCGGCTGGCTGTATGAAGTAAAGTGGGACGGTTACCGGGCCCTCATTTACCTGCATAATGGCAATGTGGAAATGCGTTCTCGTAATAATAAATCTTTCAACGAAAAATTTTATGCAGTTTATAATGCATTAAAGCAATGGAAAATAAATGCAGTGCTTGATGGCGAAATTGTTGTAATTAATGATGAAGGCATTTCCAATTTCGGCGATCTTCAAAACTGGCGCAGTGAAGCAGATGGCGAATTGATGTTGTATTTGTTTGATGTGCTTTGGGTTGAAGGTTATAATGTAATGGAGCTCCCTCTGACTGAACGAAAGCAGGTACTCAATGCTATTGCTCCCGGTGCCGGCATTATTCGCGTAAGTGAAAGCTTTGATACCGGCGCCACCGAGTTTTTTGAAGCCGCAAAAAAATTAAACCTTGAAGGTATTATTGCAAAGAGGGCAGGCAGTATTTATTTGCCCGGCAAACGCAGCAGCGACTGGTTGAAAATAAAAACAAACAAGCGCCAGGAAGTTATTATAGGCGGCTTTACCAATAATGAAGGCAGCAGCAAATTATTCAGCGCATTATTGGTGGGCGTTAATGAAAATGGTAAACTGAAATATACCGGCAAAATAGGTACAGGTTTTTCTGATAAACTGCAAAAAGAAATGATGGAGCAGTTCAGGCCGCTTATCACTACTAAAATACCTTTCACGCATGAACCCGATGTAAACAAGCCGTCGCGTTTCAGGCCAGACCCGCCAAAAGCAACCGTAACCTGGCTGAAGCCAAACCTGGTGTGTGAAGTTGCTTACACAGAAATTACTTCAGATGGGGTAATGCGCCATCCTTCCTTTGAAGGTATGCGGGTGGATAAAAATGCAAATAATATACACCTGGAAAAAGAAGCGCATACAAAAGATATTGTACCAACCTATAAAAATACAGTTATGCCAAAGAAAGCCGCAGCAAAAAAATCAGTGAAAAAAACCGCACCGGGTGCAAAGGCTCTTACTAAAAAATTGTTGAAAGGCTCAACAGGTAAAGAGCGGAAAACATTGCTCAACCCAACGGAAAAATCTCAGACAAAAACTATCAACGGGCATAGCCTCACGTTCAATAATCTCAATAAAATATATTTTCCTGCAACCAAAAATACAAAGGCCGTTAGCAAGCGTGATGTGATCAATTATTACTACCAGGTAGCGCCTTACATGGTGCCTTTTTTAAAAGACAGGCCCCAAACCATGATACGTTACCCGAATGGAATTAATGGCCAGAGTTTTTATCAAAAAGATGTTACCGGCAAAGTGCCCGGTTGGGTTGAACTTTTTCCATACAGCACGGAAGAAGGCGGCGACAGGAATTATATGATTTGTACCAACGAAGCGGGTTTATTACTGATGGCATCGCTCGGCAGCCTTGAAATACATCCCTGGAGCAGCCGTGCGCAAAAGCCCGATAACCCAGACTGGTGCATTATAGACCTTGACCCCGGCGATAAAACAACATTTGAACAGGTGATACAGGCTGCACAACAAATCAAGCAGGTGCTTGATGCCATTGGCGCAGATGCATACTGCAAAACTTCGGGTGCAACCGGCATGCACATTTATTTGCCGCTTGGTGCGAAGTATAATTATGAAATAAGTAAAGAGTTTGGAAGAGTGCTTGTAACGATCGTTCAATCGCAATTGCCAAAGTTTACCAGCATTGAACGCATTGTGCAAAACAGGCAGGGGAAAATGTATCTCGACTTTTTGCAAAACCGGCCACAGGCAACGCTTGCAGCGCCTTATTCA
This sequence comes from Bacteroidota bacterium, assembly GCA_023391315.1. GTDB lineage: Bacteria > Bacteroidota > Bacteroidia > Chitinophagales > Chitinophagaceae > Parafilimonas. The sequence continues at coordinate 14,066 of JAEWBD010000379.1, forward strand.
TTAAGGCCAAAACCCGGCGCTACCGTTTCTATGCCACTGCATTGGGATGAAGTGAAAAAAGGATTAACCGTTCAGCAGTTCAACATTTTTAATGCTGTTGACCGCATAAAGGAACAGGGCGAAATTTTTAAAGGTGTTATTGGAAAAGGTATCAACCTGAAAAAAATATTGAAGCAGATCAATACTGTTTTTGGGGAACAGGAAATGCATGAATCGTTGCTGAAGCTGATGTGATGAATAGTGGTGGATGGTGAAACATCAACGTGAATAGCAAATAACGAAAGCCTTAAAAATTACATTGTGCCATTTCACATTCTTTGGTCAGCAATCGCGCCCAATCAATAAAAAGAAAATTTACAAAACGTCCACCAGTGCTTTAAACAATGCTGTCAATTTAGGTTCTGCTTCATTTGCGGCAGCCAGCACTTCTTCATGCGTAATAACATTATCGTCTTCACGGATACCTATATCGGTAATAATGCTCATGGCAAATACTTTTATACCAGCATGAACAGCGGCAATCACTTCCTGCACTGTGCTCATACCCACCGCATCGCCGCCAACCGCTTTAATGAGTTTATATTCTGACCGCGTCTCGAAAGTGGGGCCGGTAACACCGCAGTAAACCCCTTCTTTCACTTCATAACCCAAATCTGCGGCAACAGATTTTGCCTTGCTGATAAGTGCTTTATTGTAAGGTTCACTCATATCGGGAAACCTTGTTCCTAATGCTTCTTCATTTCTGCCGAGAAGCGGGTTTACGGTAAAAAAACTGATATGATCTTTAATGATCATCATATCCCCCACTTTGAACGAGGCGTTCACACCGCCGGCGGCATTTGACAAAAGCAGGGTTTTAACGCCAAGCATTTTCATAACGCGAACCGGATAAGCCACCTGCTGCGGCGTATAGCCTTCATAAAAATGAAAACGGCCAGCCATCACCATAACCGGTTTGCCACTCATATTTCCAAAAATCAATTTACCCTTATGACCGGCCACCGTGCTCACGGGAAAATGCGGCAGGTTGTTATAATCAATTTCACATTCTATCTGCATGCCGCCGGTAAAATTGCCAAGCCCGCTGCCTAATATCACACCAATAAGTGGCTGCTTTGTATATTTTGATTGAATGAAAGCTGTTGTTTCATTCAATTGTTGCATTAAATTATTTTCCATGATATGTAAAAGCGCCAAAGATAGAGTTGATAAGTTGAATTGTTGATTGGTTGATAGGTTTAGGAATGAGAATTAGGAAACAGAACCTTGATTAGTAATTTGATAAAATGCTTACAGCAGCAGTTATTATCTTAGCCCGCTTATAAACCTGAAATTAATTCAATAACTGATGAAAAAATTTGTTGTATTCTTTGCGATTGCATTATCCGCCGCTGCCTGTTCTGTAACAAAGAGTAGCAGTTCCAAAATTAAGTTTGCAAATAACCCTGTTGTGGCGCACAGGGGCGCCTATAAACTGAACAATTTTCCTGAGAATTCTATAGCCTCATTACAACAGGCGATTAAATTAAAAAGTACAGGTTCTGAATTTGATGTTTGGATGACGGCTGATGATTCGCTGGTTATTCATCACGATCCGGATTATAATAAACTCGTTATTGAAAAAACCAACTTTGATGAGCTGCGGAAATACCCGCTTTCAAACGGCGAGCCGTTGCCATCGCTGCGCGAATATTTGCTTGCCGGTAAAAAGAATAATAAAACAACAAGACTGATACTTGAAATAAAGCCTTCCAAAATAAGCAAAGAGCGCGGAATAAAAGTGGCGGACAAAGTAATACAACTGGTGCATCAATTGAACTGCACAAATTTTATGGCGTATATAAGTTTTGATTATGATATAATGAAACATATTCACGCCATTGAACCCAAAGCCATAACCCAACATTTAAACGGAGACATTGCGCCTGCTGCTTTAAAGGCCGATGGAATAAGCGGTGCAGATTATCATTTTTCTGTTTTTGCAAAAAATCCTGCATGGATTACGGAAGCAAAAAAGAATAATATACAACTCAATGCATGGACGGTTGATGATTCAACGATCATGCGCCAGCTTCTGGACAGCGGTTTTAATTTTATTACAACCAACCAGCCTGAAATGCTTCTTGAAATATTGAAAAGCAGGAAGTGAGTTCTTTCGTTAAATCCGGCCGGCCGCAATAATTGCGGCCGGTCGGATTACATACATAAAATTCTTATTTAGCCGCCAGTTGCTCAGTCCTGGCAGCAGGCACGGTTTTAAGAAAATTATAAATGGCCTTCAGTTCGTTATCATCCATGTGCTTGAAACTGTTCCACGGCATTTCGCTTTGCGAAATAAGCTTTCCTTTTTTGAAGCGCTCAATAAATTGTTGTTGAGACCAGGTAAAGATGCGGCCGGAAGAATCGTTAGTAAGGTTGGGCGGTATCAGGCCATTCATAGGATTACCGCCTGCGAGGTATGGCCCGTCAAAATTACCGCTTAAATCGCGTTTTGAATGGCAGCCTATACAATTGCCCACATTAAAAACAAGGTATTTGCCATAGGCGGCCGTTGTATCGGCATGCATCGCAGCAGGCACATCGCCGGTTGGACCAACAGGCTTTACCATATATGCCTTTACAAGATTGCCCATAACGTTCAGTGTATTTTCAGGCACTTTGTTTTTAACCGGTTTCGTACTTCTTAAATAAGATATAACCGCCGTTAAATCTTCATCACTCATATCATGAAATGACATAAACTCATAAACAGCCTCGCCATTTGCATGCACGCCATAGCGTATAACCCTTGCTAATTCAGCATCGGTCCTGTTACCAATACCTGTTTCTTTATCAGGCGTTATATTTCTTGAATAAACAGTGCCCAGCGGCATTGTAAATGCATACCCGCCTGAAAGGGGCGGCTCCTGCCCTGCCTGCAGCATAGAATCTGCATTAACCAGGCTATGGCAATCTGCACAATGTGCAATGCTGAACACCAAATGTTTGCCGTGTGCAATTACAGCGGTGTCTTTTGAAGCATGAATATCAGGATATGGGGCATCATATTTTAAGTGTTGCCTCGATGCAGTAGTAATAGATATACCGGCAATTAATACAAGCAATATAATGCCAGTCCATTTTAAAATTTTCTTTATCATAAAAAAGAATTTATTTTTTTCATAAATGCCGCACGAAAGTAGAATGGCGGCAGAACGGCGTCAATTGACAACTGTATCAACTGTTAAAAAAAGCGATGATATGTAGTATTTCATGTAACACTGAAATGTAATGCCGGCAAAGGTTTGCGGGTTTATATTTTTGTCTGAAGGCAATTTCACTTACATACACTCTACTAACAGCACAGCCTTTTACATTTCATCAACTCATTTATACAATTCAGTCATTGCAGGCTTGGCGTTGCGCTTAATTCAAAAAAAATTTACAGCGGAATTCATCTGAATAATTTCATCAATACAACTAAAACTTTTTTATGAATCATTTTTACGCTAATCAAAAACGCATTGCACTGCACAATAAAAAAAGCAGTGTAAATATTTTACTGGCAGCAGTATTACTTGTATTTTCTGTTAATGTAAAAGCACAGAATGTGCTCGTGGGCTTAACATCAAATGGTGGTATTAATGGCAAAGGCACGGCTTTTCAAATAAATACCAACGGCAATAATTTTTCAATTATTAATGGCTTTACAGATTGGGGCAATACGCCGCACGGCAGTTTATTTAAAGATACGGATGGCAATTTTTATGGCATGACCAGCAGCGGCGGCACAAATAATTATGGAACCATTTTTAAAATGACACCAGCCGGTGAAATAACCATATTAAGGCAACTTGTTTATGCTACCGATGGCGATTATCCTTATGGTGAATTAATTAAAGGTGCGGATGGATACCTGTATGGTTTAACTGCAGCCGGCGGCGCAAATACTTATGGCACCATTTTTAAAATTTCAACCTCCGGCGATTTTACTGTTATAAGGCACCTGGCTTATGCAGATGGCGCTAACCCACATGGGCATTTAACCCTGGCATCAGATGGCAATTTTTATGGAATAACCTATAGTGGCGGCAGCACAGGCGCCGGGGCAATTTTCAAATTAACGCCGGGCGGCGTGTATTCTGTAATTCATTCAATGGTTAAAGCAACAGAAGGTGCTAACAGTTATGCCAGTTTAACCGAAGCCGGCGATGGCAATTTATATGGCACCTGCTATAGCGGCGGCCAATATGGTTTTGGAACTATATTCAAAGTAACAAAAGCCGGTGTGCTCACTGTATTGAGGCATCTTTATTCCACAACAGACGGCACTTACCCGCAAAGCGATTTACTTAAAGCAAAAGACGGATTTTTATATGGCACCTGCTATGGTGGCGGCCAATACGGCGGCGGCACCATATTTAAAGTTTCAAACAAAGGCGCTTACACTGTATTAAAAAATCTTTCTGTTGGTGCCGATGGCGGATATCCTTATGGCGGCATTATGCAATACAACGATACAAGTTTCTATGGCATTACCCGTTCCGGCGGCCCAAAAAGCGGCGGAACAATTTACAGGCTCACCACCACCGGCAAATACACCATTATACACGCATTGGATTATAATAATGAAGGCAGCAGCAGTTCTTCTGTTCCGGCCAAAGGCAACGATGGCAACCTCTATGCCATGGCAAGCGCCGGCGGATTGCTTAATTATGGTATTATTTTCAAAACAACTACTGCAGGCGATTTTACCATACTTAATACATTCAATGGTTCAGTGCAGGGCAATAGTCCTTATGGTTCTTTCATCAAAGGAAAAGACAGCGCTTATTATTGCATGGCGAATGCAGGCGGCGCTTATGGCCATGGCAGCATTGTAAAAATTTGTGGCGGCACTGCAACCGTATTCCATTCATTTAATAAAGCAACTGAAGGCGGTTTTCCAAAAGGCAGTCTTTTACTCGCATCTGACGGTAATTTTTATGGCATGACTTCAACGGGCGGCACAAAAGCTTATGGCACCATTTTTAAAATTACGTCAGCCGGCGTATTTACCGTGATACATGATTTTATAAGTTCTACCGAAGGCGGAAGCCCCGCCGGAAGTTTAATTCAGGCAAAAGATGGTTTTTTATATGGAATGACAACTGGTGGCGGTGCAGGCAATGCAGGCACTATTTTTAAACTGAAAACCTCTGGCAGCAATTTTACAGTTGTAAAAAGTTTTGTGTTTGCAACGGATGGCGGTTCGCCGCAAGGCAGCCTGCTGCAGGCAAATGATAGTAATTTTTATGGCATGACAAGCAACAGCGGGCGCATTTTTAAATTAACGCCTACAGGTGTTTATACCAACCTGCACACCCTTAACGGCAGCTACGAAGGTTATAATCCAATGGGCAGCCTTATACAGGGCAAGGATGGATATTTATACGGCACCTGCAGCGACGGCAGCGCCAATGCGGCCGGTACTATTTTTAAAGCGGGCCTCGACGGATCAATTAAAATGGTGGTGGCGCTTAATAAAACCACGCAGGGCAGAATGCCAAAAGGCGCATTAATGCAGGGGCCTGATGGAATGTTGTATGGTACAACAAGCATTGGCGGCACTTATAATGCAGGCACAATTTTCAAGCTTACAACATCGGGAACACTTACAGTTTTACGGCATCTTAACATGGCTACTGACGGCGGTAATGCCTACAGCACATTAATCTTCGCACCAATAAATAACCTTGTGGCTGATGCAAAAACGGCAAGCGTAAACGAAGACGGCAAAGTACAGATAACGCTAAGCGGTTCCGGCGGCAGCACGCTGAAATATACAATCATTAATAAATCTATACATGGCAAACTGACCGGTACTGCACCTGCAATGACTTATACGCCAAATAAAAATTACAGCGGTAAAGACAGCTTCAGTTACCTGGTTAAAATTGGATGCATTGCTTCAGCAAAAGCATTTGTTTCAATAACTGTTAAACCAATGCCGGATACGCCGGTGCTGGCAGCCATAGGTAACAAAACTGTAAAGAAAGATTCAACACTAAAATTTACAGCAAAGGCTACCGATGCTGATGCGGGCCAGAAAATAACTTATTCATTGATCGGCGCTCCTGCGGGCGCAACCATAAATGCAACCAGCGGCGCCTTTACATGGAAAGCAACGACCGTGGGAACCTTTACATTCAAGGTTAGGACAACAGACAATGGCACCCCGGCATTATATGATGAAGAGCAAATAAAAGTAACAGTAACAAATATCTTAGCTGCAATGGCTGCTGAAAATTTTGAAGTTGCTGAAACAACAAGCGTGAATATATTTCCTAACCCGGCACATGATATTTTACATATTTCGATACCGGCCGGTACGGAGAATGTTCTGGCAAGGATTATCGATGTCAACGGAAAAATTATTTCAACCTACAACCTTAAAAACAATGGTAAAGTAAATGCAGAAGTGAATATATCATCTTTGATAAATGGCATATATTTTCTGCAGGTGCAGGCGGGAGAATTAAAGGAAACATTGAAGTTTATAAAGAATTAAGCGGTTAGGGCAGGCTGTAAATGCAGTTTCATTCACAGTGCTTTACAGTATTTATATTCAAGGAGCTGTTTAATAATCATTCTTTTCAAAATGCTGTTGTTATTTTTGAAGTGTTTTATAGAATGTTTTTAAACAGCTTCTTAGTTTATTCATACAACCGTTATAATAACCATGAAAAAATTTGATGCCATCATAATTGGTTCGGGCCAGGGAGGAACACCACTTGCAAAAGCGCTGGCAAAAGCAAAATGGAAAACAGCATTAATTGAAAAAGAATTTGCCGGCGGCACCTGCATTAATTATGGCTGCACGCCAACGAAAACAATTATATCCTGTGCAAAAACAGCCTATAATGTTAAGCACGCAAAAGAATGGGGCATTAATGCAGTAAAACCCGAGGCTGATATAAAAGCAATAATGAAATTTAAAAACAGGATTGTAAATGAATCAAGAAACGGTTTGTATGATGGCCTTACTTCCACACCGCATCTTACCTATATTGAAGGTGAGGCAAGATTTACGGGGTTTAAAGAATTATCAGTGGCATTAAATAAAGGCGGTACCATGCAACTAAAGGCTGAAAAGATTTTTCTAGATGTTGGCACCAGCCCTGCAATACCTGCCATTGATGGCCTTGATAAAATTGATTATTATACGTCACAGTCATTACTGGATTTAAAAGAAATACCGGAATCGCTCATCATTATCGGTGGCAGTTATATAGCGCTTGAATTTGGCCAGGCTTACAGCAGGTTTGGAAGTAAGGTAACCATGCTTGAAAGAAGTAAAGATTTCCTTCCCAGAGAAGACCGGGATATTGCCTTATGTATGCAGCAAATACTTGAAGCGGAAAATATAAACATTCGTACGGGTGTTGATCTATCAGGTGTAAAAAAATCAGGCAGGAAAATAAGTGTGGCATTCACGGCAGATAATAAAACATTTGCTTTAAGTGCAACGCATCTTCTAGTTGCCACCGGCAGAAAACCCAATACAAAAAACCTTGGTTTGGAGAATACCAATGTTGCAACAGATGAACGTGGTTTTATAAAAGTGAATGATAAACTTGAAACTTCTGCCAATGGTATTTATGCCATCGGCGATGTAACCGGCGAGCCGCAGTTTACGCATATTTCTTATAACGACTACATTATTTTGAAAGAGAATTTATTGAATGGGCAAAATAATTCAACCCAAAACAGGCAGGTGCCTTATTGCATGTTTACCGATCCGCAACTGGCCCGTATAGGCATCTCTGAAGCAGAGGCCAGGAAACAAAAACTGAATTATAAAGTAGCTACATTATCAATGAAACACGTGGCAAGGGCAAGGGAAACCAATCATACAAAAGGTATGATGAAAGCCGTGGTGGATGCAGATACAAAACAAATTTTAGGCGCTGCCATTATTGGCGAAGAGGCAGGTGAAACAATAGCTGCATTGCAAATGGCAATGATTGGTAAAATACCTTATACACAACTCGCCGAAATGATTATAGCGCATCCAACTTATACAGAATCTATTAATAATTTGTTCCTTCCATTAATAAAATAGTTGTATATCACAAGCATAAAATGATATAAGAAATAAACTGTCCTTTCTTATAAAGAACTCATGGTATATTAGCGATTCAATCATTACTACGCTATGATATATAAAAAATCAATCGCTGCATTGCTGTTTATAATTCTTTGTGTTCAGGTAAACAGCCAGTCATCGCTTCCCCGCAGCACACCGGAAGCCGAAGGCATTGCTTCAAAAAACATTATCCGGTTTTTAGATGCAGCCAATTCAAGCAAAACAGAATTTCACAGCGTTATGCTGTTGCGTCATGGAAAAGTACTTGCAGAAGGATGGTGGAATCCTTACGGCGCCGATCTGAAACATACGCTGTATTCAACCAGCAAAAGCTTTACGG
>JAEWBD010000393.1 GCA_023391315.1 Bacteroidota bacterium
TCCTTGCTTACCGAAACACCCGTAAGATCTTCGCCCTTTATATATGGCCGCATTTCCGATAATCCTTTTCGTTTATACTGCTTCCAGTTTTCCATACTATTTATTTTATGATTAAGATATAACCGCTTAAAATGTTATGATGAATACAATTCAAAAATTGTGCGTGGAAAAATTTATAAATAGAGGCCGATATAAATATAAATTACTTTTTAGAATATTTAACTTAACATAATATTAATTATAGGATAAAATCTATTTTATCATTTCTGATAGTAAAGCTATCAAATGGCTTTAATAAACCACCAAATGATGGAGCTGCAAGGCCTTCATCAATAATCAAATCCTGGTTGGTTATAATCCTGATTTCATCAAACAGCTTTTCATCAATAAACGATTGTAATAATTTTGCACCGCCTTCTACCAGGATGCTTTGAATATTTAATTGATAACAGGCATCGCCAATTTGCCGAACCAGGCTTTTGCTTTTTTCAATTTTAAAAAAATAAACTTTGTTTGTAATGCTTCCGGTATCGTTAGGTTGAAGGGGTTGTTTTTCATAATTGAATACAATTACCGGCGATTCATTATTGAATATTTTTAAAGAAGATGGCAGCCTGAGGTTCTTGTCGATGATTAATCTTACCGGATTTTTTCCCGTCCATAAACGGTTTGTAAGCAATGGATCATCCATCGCTGCTGTATGGGTTCCCACCAAGATGGACGCTTCTTCAAAACGCCATTTATGAACAGCCCTGTTTGTTATATTGTTGCTGATTATTAGTCGTTTGTTGTCGGTTGTTGCTATTTTTTTATTAGCTGTCTGCGCCCATTTTAAAATTATATATGGCCGTTGTTTATTGTGAAATGTAAAGAAACGCTTGTTCAGGTTTTTACAGGCATCCTGCAATATGCCGGTCATGACTTCTGTTCCGGCAGCCTTTAATTTTTCAATTCCCCTGCCGTCAACTTCTTTAAAAGGATCGCGGGAACCTATTACCACTTTTGGAATTTTATACCTGACGATAAGGTCGCTGCATGGTGGTGTTTTACCAAAATGCGCACAGGGTTCCAGTGAAACATACAGTGTGGATTTTTCAATAAATCGCCGGTCTGCAGTGTGTACTGAAGCTATACAGTTTACCTCAGCATGTGCTTCGCCATATTTTTGATGATACCCCTCGCCTATTATTCTGTCTTCATAAACCAGCACAGCGCCAACCATGGGGTTTGGGGCAACATTGCCCGCTCCGAGCTTTGCCAGTTGAATGCAGCGTTGCATGTATAATTCATCCGCGGTCATTGTCAAAAATAATTAATAGCATTGCATTATGACAATTTCTGAAGCAGGTAAAATTCTACGATCAGCATTAAATACAATATATGATCAGCGGGAAGCACCCAATATTTCAAACCTGCTTTTGGAAAAACTTACCGGTTTTTCAAGGTCTGAACGAGTAATTTATAAAGATAAGGCACTTACAGAAAACCAGGTAATTAATCTTAGAAAAAATATTGATAAATTGCTGCAACACACACCTATTCAATACATTATTAATGAATCATGGTTTGCTGGTATCTCTTTTTATGTAGATGAAAATGTTTTAATCCCACGTCCTGAAACAGAGGAATTGGTGGAATTAATCCTGGAAACTTCTCATAATTCCGGCTTAAAAGCCCCTTTCGTTTTAGATATTGGAACTGGCAGCGGGTGTATTGCCATTGCAATTAAAAAAAAATTACCGGAATCGGATGTTTATGCATTGGAAATCAGTAAAAAAGCTTTGGAGGTAGCAACAAAAAATGCTCTATCAAATAATGCACTTGTTCATTTTTTGGAAGCTGATATTCTTGATTTTCATCCGCCGGCTACTTTTCCCAAATTTGACATAATTGTGAGTAACCCGCCTTATATCACTCAAAGTGAATCATCGTTAATGCAACCGAATGTCTTGCAATATGAGCCACACAAAGCTCTTTTTGTACCGGATGATGATCCGCTGCTCTTTTATAAAATCATTGCCGGCTTTGCGCTGCAGCATCTCAAACGTCCCGGGCGATTATACTTTGAAATAAATGAATTAATGGGTGAACAGGTTGCGGCATTATTATATTCGAAAGGCTTTACTTCAGTTGAGATCAAAAAAGATATGCAGCAAAAAAACCGTATGGCATCTGCTTTTTTAGCGTAAAACAAGACGTTATTTATGTGGCTTAAACTAAATTTGCATTATGATTACCGGTATAAACAATTCAGCGCAGGTAAAAGAAGATGTTGACACAGAATTGTTAGATACGCTTGCGGCGTCCTATAACCTCATTGTGTGGAATGATGAGGTAAATACGTTTGACTGGGTAATTGAGACCCTTGTGGAGGTTTGCGGCCACAGCACAGAGCAAGCCGAACAATGCGCTTTCATTATTCATTTCCAGGGAAAATATGCCGTTAAGCAGGGCGATTATGAAACCCTTAATCCTATGCGTGAAGCCATCATCAACCGGGGCATAAATGCAACCATTGAAGAAATGGTTGAACATTAGTTTTGCTTTTATCCAAAAAAGGATTTATTTACCGCCTTTCTGCTGTAATCTGAATTTCATCACCACAGCATTCCTTTATGTACCTGACCGTACTGGACAATAAATTATGGTTTCCGCCTGCAACTGCAGCTACAGAAGATGGCCTGCTCGCCATGGGCGGCGATCTTAGTGAAGAGAGATTGCTGCTCGCTTACAGGCGAGGAATCTTTCCCTGGTTTGAAGGCAACCTGCCGCTTTGGTGGTGCCCCGATCCACGCTTTGTTTTATTTCCGGGTAATCTTAAAATAAGTAAAAGCATGCAGCAGGTTTTACGCAGTAACAGTTTTCAGTTTAAAACAAATACGGCGTTTAAAGAAGTTATCAGCAATTGCAAAAAAGTAAAACGTGATCACGAGGGCACGTGGATAACGAATGAAGTGGAACAAGCTTATGTTAACCTGCATAAAAAAGGATATGCCCATA
>JAEWBD010000143.1 GCA_023391315.1 Bacteroidota bacterium
GAATCCTGTATGCGCTGCTGTTCTTTTTGTTGTACGAGATTGAGTGAATCCGTTATTTCCTGTTGCCGCTTATTTTTTTGTACAAGCAGGATGGAATCGGCAATTTGTTGCTGCCTTATTCTTGCCACATTATTTAAGGAATCTTTCGTACGTTTCTCTTTTTCTGCTGTACTTATTGCGGCGTTGGAAACAACATCGTTTTTTAAAGGTTCATTATTATCGCTGGAGGCAACCGGGACATCTTCCCGTGGCCGGCGTGGCTGGAAGCCGATAATATCTGAAGGCCTTCCAAACCGGTCAACAAGGTAACGTTGCGTGGCGCTGTCATATTCAGTAAGTAACCGGTAAAAGAAAGTTTCACCATTGCATCTTTCATCACAGTCTGAAATGCTGTTAACTAAAACAAGGCTGTCTTGTTTTATAACTATTTTAGTTGCCGGCGTACATGCGGAACAATCATAAGCCTGGCTGGTTTCCTGTCCTTCACCATGCAGCACTTCTCCATCCTCCAAATACAATCCTCTTCCTCTGAAAGCGCCGGATATAGCAATGGTGGTTGTATGATTACTGCTGCCAGATGTTTTGGTGCCGCTGAAGCTTCCGCCAGAAACATTATCAATCTGAATTATTCCACCTGTGCCCTTCCATGTGCCTATCATCCAGCTCACAGATTGTGCATGTGTTATCGTGCAAAAAAAAATGAATAAAGTAGGCAGTATTAATTTTTTGCGCATTACCGTTACAGGGTTTTGCCGGATATTTAAGAAAGGTTTAAAAATAGGAACCATCTGCAAAAAAGAATTAATGCTAAAGTAACAGAATAAAGAAACAATTTCACATTCAGGCTATGTTATTTGTGTGCATGCCTGCACAATCCCGGTTTGTGTTTTTATGCGGATGTAGGTATTAATTGATGTAATGGATAACCGTGTTTTCTTTCAATTTAAATTTGATAACATTAAGTGCATCATTGATGCCGGCATTGGTATTTAACGGCAAATATTTGGCACAATGATGTATGATGATGGAATCGTAGTCGACGAATAAAAAGCCCAGTCAAACAAACTAGGCACTTTTGGTTTCTAAGCTTCGATAAGCGTGTGAAAACAAGGCTGCAGCAGTTTATTTAGCTTAAACCAATAAACATAAATTTCGCTGCTTTACTGGTTAATTATAGGAGTTTTTTTTAGTTTTATCATCTTTAAAAAAATAATGATCATGGCAAAAAAAATATTAATGCTTGCAGGCGATTTCGTTGAAGATTACGAAGTAATGGTGCCATTCCAGGCCTTGCTGGCCGTTGGCTTTGAAGTGCACGCTGTTTGTCCCGGCAAAAAAGCAGGCGAAACAGTGGCAACAGCTATCCATGATTTTATCGGTTTTCAAACCTATGCCGAATTGCGTGGGCACAATTTTACACTAACCGCAACTTTTGATGAGATAGATGTGACCAGTTACGACGGGTTATATATTTGCGGCGGGAGAGCGCCGGAATATATCAGGCTTAATGCTAAAGTTATTGAATACACAAAGCATTTTTTTGAAACAAATAAACCGGTTGCCGCTATTTGTCATGGTATACAAATATTAACAGCAGCAGATGTGGTAAAAGGCAGAACATTAACGGCCTATCCTGCAATTGGCCCAGACATTGTTCGTGCAGGCGGCACCTGGAAAGATATACCGGTTAATGAAGCCATTACCGAAGGCAATCTTACATCTTCCCCTGCGTGGTCCGGTCATCCTGCCATATTAAGGGAGTTCTTCAAATTATTAGGCGTTACCATCAGCGGTGTATAATTTGCCTTTAACTTCAGATTATCATTTCCTGCAAAACATACCAATGAATTTTAAAAAAATAGCTGCCGGAGCAGCCACCGGTCTTATTGCAAGTAATACAATTATTGGCCTGGGTGATGGCGCTGCAATAGGGTATATGGTTGAAGTTTTAACGGCAAATAAAAACAATTCACTTACGCTGTTCACTTCTTCCTTCTCTACAAAAAAATTATTAGAAGATGCTGGCTTTACCGTGAATGATATAGCAACTGTAAACGCTTTGGATATTTATTTTGATGGGTGCGATCAGTTTGACAAAAACCTGAATGCCCTTAAGAGCGGCTCAGGCATTCATACCACGGAAAAATTACTGGCTTCAATGGCCGGGCAATTTATTTTAGTAGGCGATGCCTCAAAATATGTTGATGCGTTGCAAACAAAATACCCGGTTGTTATTGAAGTAATTCCTGATGCTATACAATATGTACAGGAGCATGTGCATACAATTTTCCCTTTTTGTAAAATGCAGGTTCGTGAAAGCAGAACCCGTTATTCAAATTTGCTGATTGATATTTGGTTTGATGAATTTCCTGAATTATCTATCCTTAATCCTGCTTTAAAAAATATTACAGGCGTGCTGGAATCATCGTTGTTTTATAACATGGCGCATAAAGCCGTTATCGCTGGTGAAAATGGTTTGCGTATTATAGAAAAACAGGAATATTTATCTTGAATATATTTTCTTTCTCTGCAAAAATTCTTTTAGTAAAGCCTGTCACCTGAAAGCAATGCACCGCTTAACCCTTTGGTCATTCTATATCACCGTTCAGCAACTGTAACATTTCAACCCGTTTTTCGTTAAGTAATTTACTAAACATATAAAATTTTCACATGGCACAATTTTTCATCGACCTGCCAAACAACAGGCAGGGAAACGTTAGAACAGGTATTAAGCGTAAAGAACAAAAAAGCTTTCTGCATTTGCTGATGCCCTGGAAAAAAATTGATAGAGAAGAGAAGCTTGCTTATATAATAGAAGTAAATCCTGTAGATGATATTCGTGAGTACCGTTTGCTGAAAACGAGAGATGGAAAATGGTTGCAGGAAGGCGAAGATAAATGGCTTTGCGAAGGTGATGGCAAACTGAACCTGCTTATTAAAAAAGCGATTGATGAATACGAAAGCAACATTCGTAAAACGGCTTAATAATAATACCTTAAGTGTTCTTTTCTCTTTTGTTTGGGCGTGTGCTATCAAACCCAACAAACAATTATAATTATCAGCCAAGCGTTTTTCTCAAACTCCGAAAAAACCGGGTTGGTATTTTCTGCACACAAAGTACAACTTGTATTTAGGCAGGCATTTTGCCCTGCTTTACCTAAAGTTTGTATATGCCTGAAGGCCCGTCTATATTACATATCAGGAATCAGCTGCTGCCATTCAAAAACAGAGTTGTTAAAAAAGCGGGCGGCTATGGGCCAATGCCTGCCGAATGGATAAATGGAAAAAAATTACTCGATATTCAAACATGGGGAAAGCACTTATTGCTGTTGTTTGCAAACGGAACGGTAAGGGTGCACCTGGGTTTATTTGGAGACATATTAATCAATGAACGTAAAAAAGTTAACCGTTCATTTTTTCTTGAATTTACCAACAGTGATATAAATGGTTATGTGGTGCGTGCAGAAAAATTGAAGGCGCCTGCTTCGGAAGTGTATGATTGGCGCACCGACATTTTAAGTAAAGATTTTGATATGGCTTATGTGAAAAAGCTGCTGAAAATGCAAAGCGGCAAAACCATTGGCGACGTATTAATGGATCAGCAAATTTTTACCGGCGTTGGCAATATTATCCGCAATGAGGTTTTGTATTTGGCGGGCATTCATCCGCAAAGTATTATTGGAAAAATACCGGCAGTAAAAATTACAGCACTTATAAAAGAAACAGTGAAATATGCAAAGCAGTGGTATGTAGTTATAGAAAAGAATAAGCACCTGCATTTTTCCGTATATCGCCGGCAATATGCCGATGATGGGAGTGAGGTGACAATGAAAATTTTAAATTCAAAACGTAAAATTTTTTTCAGCGAATACAGGCAGCGGTTATATGAGTAATAATATAGTAAGCCGGCCTTACTGCACTAAAAACTGGCTGTGGATATAATCCACCACATCGCTGAAATTCTGACGCTGGTTATATACATCAATCTGCCTGTCAGCGCCCGTTCCCTGCTCCAGCATTTTATGTACATACTCAATAGCGTAGCGGCTGCCTAATTCATCCACCACATCATCTACAAAATCCAGCAATTCATAAATCAGCACACGTGTATTTACTTCCGATTCTTTACCAAAATCAATCAGGCTGCCATCAATGCCATAGCGGCTGGCACGCCATTTATTTTCGTTCACCAAAGCGCGTTGATAAATGATGAAGTTAAGATTTTGCAATCGCAGTTTATACAGCTTGGCACAAATAGCCTGGAATAAAGCAGCGATGGCAATGGTTTCATTGATGGTCATGGGCACATCGCAAATCCTGAACTCAACTGTATTAAAAAAGGGGTGTACGCGTAAATCCCACCATATTTTTTTTGCGTTATCAATGCAGTTGGTTTTTATCAGCAGGTTCACATAATTATCATACGATTCTATGCTATCGAAAAATTCAGGGATTCCAGTTCGCGGAAATTTATCAAAAACCTTGGTGCGATAAGATTTATAACCCGTAATCCTTCCTTCCCAAAAAGGAGAATTTGTGCTTAACGCATAAACGTGCGGCAAAAAATAACGCGCCGAATTAGCTATATGAATAGCCATTTTGCGGTCTTCCATTCCCACATGCACGTGCAAACCGAAAATAAGATTGCTGCGGGCAGCTTCCTGCAGCTCATTCACTATTTGGCTGTAACGTACGTGATCGGTTATCAACTGTCTTTCCCAGTGACTGAATGGGTGCGTGCCGGATGCGCCCATCCAAAAGCCATTGCTTTCGGCTATTTGTGAAATTACCGTGCGCAATGTGGTCACATCACGCTGGGCTTCTTCAATATCCTTGCAAATGTCGGTGCCCACTTCCACAACAGCCTGGTGCATTTCGGCCTTCACCTTATCCTTAAGCATTTTATGCCCTTCGTTTACAATCTTCTGTTCATGGCTTTTTAATTCCCTTGTCTCGGGATCAACAACCATGTATTCTTCTTCAATGCCAAGGGTAAAATGATTATAATTGATGTGTGGCATAGTTAGTTTTTAAAAATGTCTCTTATTTCAATGTTTAATTCAGGCATAAAATGCGGCGAAATTGTTTTGCCGGCATACATTTTACGCCAAACTTTCGATCTTTTCTCAACAAGGCGTACACCAAAAGGTGTTATAAAACAAAGCCGGGTTTATCCTGCAAAAAGTTTTTAATCTGCATTGCCGGGCTCGTTGCAACAACCTGTATTTGACACGGCCTGCTTGAATGTTTTGCCTTTGAACAATTCATGCTTCAAACTTCCATTGTAAATAACCAGGATGAGCATAAATATAACCCGGTGAAAGTTTCTTAATATTGGTTACTTCGCCGTCATCATCCATTATCGTGAACATAAAATATGTTTATGAAATTAGTGTTTGCTTATCAGCGCTTCTTTTTACATATTCACCCCAGGTAAGGTTATTTTTTCCTTCTTCATTTGACTGCGCCTTTTCAATTGCATAATCAGCAGCCGTTTCTACCACCCATGCAAATTTTTCTTCACCCACACTATTCCGGTCTGCATCAGGTGCGGGGTTGCAGAAATCTATTGCATACGGAACGCCATCACGCAGTGCAAGTTCTACCGTATTAAAATCGTAGCCAAGATATTTATTAATGCGCAATACAATATCTTCCATCTCTTTCAGCTTTTCTGCGCTGGGTGTAAAACCTGCAACATAACGCAGATGATGCGGGTTGCGTGGCTCATAAGGCATTATGCGCACATGCTTGCCGCCTATGCAATAACAACGATAATATTCTTCAAATACAATTTCCTCCTGCAGCAGCATTACCAACTGGCCTGTTTCATTATGCCTGGCATAAAAGTCTTCTTTATCATTCAGCTTATAAACATTTTTCCATCCTCCGCCAGCAAATGGTTTCATGTAAGCAGGAAAACCGATATAATTAAAAATGCTTTCCCAGTCTAAAGGATATGCAAGATTTGAAAAAGAATCGCCTGTGGTATCTGTGGGTAAATCGTAAGAGGGCAGAATTACAGTTTTTGGAACGGGCACATTTATTTTTGTTGCAAGGCAGTTATTGAAAAACTTTTCATCAGCGCTCCACCAGAATGGATTATTGATAACGGCCGTTCCGGTTAAGGCTGCATTCTTTAAAAAAGCGCGGTAAAAAGGCACGTCCTGGCTTATGCGGTCTATTATAACAGCATAACCGCAGGGCTCTCCCTGCACTACCTTATCTATATACACGGGTTCTGCTGTTATGCCATCAATATTTTTGCTGTTTACTCTTTCTATAAATGCCTCAGGAAAGGTTCTTTCTTTACCGAATAAAATACCGATCTTATTCATACAATTAAATGTTTGGAGTGAATAAAAATGAGTGCTGACACGGATAACTTTGCGCTGTTAATTTTTATTGAAGATAATAGCTTCAAATTAAACTATCATAAACAAAAGCGGTTTATTTTTTACGGTTGAAATTATTAATGCCGGGCCAGGCGGTTGATGTTAATCTTTATAGACGATGGAATTAATAAACTAATATTTTTAAATGCAACCAGCTTAATGTTTGTAAAAGCCCGGATTTATTTATGCCGATCTTTGGCAAACAAATACTATAGTCAAAGCAATACAATAAATAAGCTGGTTACGGGCAAATATGATGTTGCCTTATCAATGTAAATAATACTAATGGCTTTTACTTATTTGCCAAATACTTTTCCAGCATTACATTCACAATTTCGTTCCAGCCGCCATTAAAGCTTGTAATTGCAAAATCAGGCCCGTTTTCTGCAAAGCTTTCCAAGCCTTCATGTGTAAGTTTTAAACGTGTTGTGTTACCTTCTTCAAATAATTCAAACGTTACAACCGAATAACCGGGATAACCTTTATACACCCAGCTATACTGTAATTTTTTATTGGGAATAACTTCCAGCACCTTGCATGTATGCACATATTCTTCTCCTTTGCTGCCTTCTCCTGCAAAGCTGAATTCAAATCCTTTTTCGGGTTTAAAATCGCTTACATTAAAATACCATTTACGCATTTCTTCTTTATCAGTTAAGGCGTTCCAAACCTGTTCTACAGGTGCGTTATACAGTTTTTCAACCGTTACAATACCATTACCCATGTTATTTGTTTTAGTGATTAATGATTATTTTTTTACCGCTTTGGCGTTCAGCACATCTTCCAGCTTTTTAAGTTTTGTTTGCCAGAAACTGTCAAAATAATTTATCCATTGCTGAACAGCATTAAACCCATCCTGTTTTAATACGCAATGCCGCTGCCTTCCTATAGTTTGAATGGATATAAACCCGCCATTGTATAATACCTTTATATGCTTTGAAACGGCAGGGCGGCTCATATCAAAATTTTCAGCCAGCGCATTAATAGTTAAACTTTCTTTTGAAAGCAATTGTAATATCTGCCGCCGGCTGGGATCGGCAATTACCTGGAAAACATCAGGCGTTTGTTGTGTCATGTTGTGCAGTCTTTATTAGTTCATTTATTTCTTTAATATTCTTCAGCCACCCGGCATCCATAGCCATAAACATGCTTACATCAGTTTCCCTGAAACCCGTGTGGTTTAATTCAACTTCCGTTCCGTTGTCTTTTTCGTGCAATGTCCATTCTACAATTGAATCAAGCCTGATTTTATTATTGCCCCCACCGCCTTTCCATGAATAAACCAGCTTTTTAAATGGAATTACTTCCAGCACTTTGCAGTATATAATGCCGTCAAAATTATGATTGGGTAAGGCGCGGGTAGTAAATTTAAAATCGTGGCCAACCACCGGCTTAAAATCATTTTTCATAAGCCATTGCTCAATTAATTCAGCCTTGGTAAGATAATCCCACACAATATTTGGCGGGAATGAAAAGAAAACTTTGTGGTGAATACTGTTTTGCATGATATGTAACTTTTAGGTTACGCAAATATATTGAGTAACTTTTTAGTTACACAACTTTTTTTATGATAAAGGCAATTATCGCTACGCAAGAACTTGCTAAAGCCGCTGCAACCGCGAAAACCGGATACGTTTATGCCTGGCCACACATGAAAAATTTGTGGGAAATGCAGCGCCTGAAAACTATTCTTAAAATAACAATCACTTTTCCCATTTTCATTTGTTTACATTAGGTTTGCTGCCACTTTAAAAAACCGGTACATTCAAAATTTCTTACATGAACTTCAAGCGCATTAATAATTATACGGGCTGGGTGGTTTGCCTTATTGCCTGTACTGTTTATATAATGACCAGCGAAGCTGGCGGCAGCCTTTGGGATTGCGGTGAATTTGTGAGCAGTGCTTTTAAAGTACAGATTCCCCACCCGCCCGGCGCTCCATTGTTTGTTTTGCTGGGCAGGATTTTCATTGTGCTGTTTGGCGATAACCCTATGACCGCCGCTAAAGCCGTGAACATTATGAATGCCCTTGCCAGCGGCTTTACCATCTTATTTCTATTCTGGACAATAACGCATTTTGCGCGCCGTATTGCGCTGGGCAACAGCAGAAACAATAATGAGCTTACCAAAACGCAACTGGTAACAATTATGGGCGCCGGTATAATTGGCGCATTGGCTTATACGTTTACCGATTCATTCTGGTACAGTGCCGTTGAAGGTGAAGTATATGCACTAAGTTCTTTCTTTACCGCCATTGTTTTCTGGGCCATTCTCAAATGGGAACATACGGCTGATGAACCGGGCGCCGATAAATGGATTGTATTGATTTTCTTCCTGATGGGTTTATCCATTGGCGTGCACCTGCTCAACCTGCTAACCATTCCTGCCATTGTAATGGTTTATTTCTTCCGCAAGCGTGAACATTTTCGTTATGAGGCTATAAGAAAATATTTTATAAGGCTTACTGTTATCGGTGGTATTTTGGGTTTTATCGTGGCATTGGCAAGTGCCAGTGCGCAAGCCGATAGTTCAAGGGGCGTGCCGATGGACGCTACAGTCGCCGGCCTTATTCTTTTGGGTGCAGCCGCCGCAATAGGCTTATTATATTTAGTTGAAAGCTATAATAAAGACCGTAAAGATTTTTATGGCGGCACTTATATATTTTTCGTGCTTAGTTGTGTTATCGTTGGCGTGGTGCAGGTGGGTGTAATCCAGGTAACAATTAAGGCAGCCGGTTATTTCGACATCTTTTTTGTGAATTCACTGGGCATGCCATTCT
>JAEWBD010000157.1 GCA_023391315.1 Bacteroidota bacterium
AAAATCTTCTTCATAAGTTTATTCATTTTTCAAAATTGATAATTGCAGCAGTTACTGCATACACTTGTTTTATTAATGGCACAAAGAAACTTATGAACGGAAATGCAGGCAATCGTTAATCGGCGAAGCAAATAATAAAGCGGTTGAATTGTAATTTTTATGTAGCGGGCAGTAACTGCGCGTCGGCGAAAAAATAAAAAATCGGTAAATGGTATGTTAACATAGGTTAATTAACAAAGCTCCACCATATACCGATGCGGAGCCATAAACCTCTTTCAGGATAACCCGGTGCGCTGTAATTATATTTGGTGAAAGCAAAGCCATTGGCAAAATCAACGGTGTTTAAATTTTCAAGCCGAACAAACCCTTTAAAACCTTTTATGCGCATGTTAAGATAAATATCCACATCAGGCCGGTTAGTAATGGTTGAAGTATCCTGGTAAACAAACTGGCCGTTAAGCGGTGAATAATCATCTGCTTTATATGGTGTGTTATACCTCACTTCAAGACCGGTTGAAAGAAAGAGGTTTTTGAAAAAATTTCCTTCAAACGCAAACCGTGTGCGGCCTAATACCAGCGGCACATTCACCGGTGCATTGCCCGCTATTTGCTGCACATTACCCTGTAAATACCAGCTTAAATGTTTGGCCACTTTAATCTTTTTATAGGCGCCAATATTCAGCACATTAAAAACAGAAGAAGCCTGGGCGGGCGTGTATAAACCGCTGAAATACGCAAGGTTGGTTACGAGGTAATAGTCGCCGGTTAATTGCAAAGCCGCAGGCGGCACGTTTACTACGGCAAATATCCGCGTAATATTTTCTTTTTTAAAACTCTCGCTGGGATATGAAGGAAATGAGCTGAGTGAATAACGGTTGCCTGAAGCATAAGTATTATACTCACTCATAATAAATGAAGGCGTGCGGTTTACATTTTGAAAGCCCACCTGTATGGAACCAATATTTTTTCTGAGTGAGCGCATAAAACTTATGTAAGCCGAATAATCGCCTGCATAATGCCCCGTTACATATAATTTGCCCGCAGCTTCTATATCATATAACTGGTTGCGGGTTCGGTTACGGTATTCTGCTGCCGTATAAATATTATTATACTGTGTTGAAAGATAGGTTTGACCTTTTATATTTTCATAACCTGCATTTAACTTCAAAAACTGGTTCAGGTTATTTTTTTGAGGATAAGAAATGATAGCAAGATCGTTGATAAGTGTTTGCCAGCTATCGTTGAATTTAAGTGAATCCGTGGTAAACGGAAACACAGTGTACTGCATAAAATTTGAATAGTCTGAAGGTTCCAGCGCGTTATCATGATATTCATATCGTTTGTTTGAATATTGCAGTGTATGCTGAAAACGCAGGCGCGGGTAAAACAATTTAATGGTGGAAGAATCTGTTACAATGGAATCTTTCTGGCCAAAATCATAACTATGCCGTAATACGAATGTAAGATCGTTGTACTGTGTGCCTATGCCAATGGTTACGCCGAAAATACTGCGTGTTGTAAGCAAAGCCGAGCCCAGCTTCGTTAGAGCGCTGGTAGGATTATTCATGAAAAGGCTGTCAACATTCTGATTGGGCTGAAGACCGCCATTTTCAGAAGAAAGAATTTTATTGGCAATGAAAATTATATTATTAGTATAACGCTTATTGCTTGTTTGAAAAAAAGTGTTAACACGTGTATTGCTTATGTTGGTGCTTTGGTTTCTATAGGTGCCCGGCGAATTGATAACCCTGAAATCCAATCCTATATTAAAATTGCTTTTACGGTTTTGCGTGTGAAACAGGTTAATCATTTGTTCGGACCGGCTTCCCAATAAATAAGCTGTTTCTGAATATGGCCGCGTGGTTTGAAAAAACCGCGTGTTTTCAGGCGTGTACATATATACGTCATACGCATGAAAACCGGCATCGAACCCCGGCCTCATTAAAGGCTGAAAAATATAAGATTTAGCGGCGCTTCCAAAATTGCCCATGTCGTAATACTTCCATGAAACGGGAAACCGCGTATAAAAATCATCAATAGAAGAATCTATTTTATTGTTGCGGGTAGAATCCCAGTAATGAAATGAAAGGGTAATGGAATCTTCATATTGATCACGGTGCTGTAAGGTTTGATTGGTAGTATCTTTTTTGCCGGTTATCCTGCCCTGGCTGTCGTATCGATAACGGCTTGTATCCTGCGTTACCTGTCCATGCGCAATTGCAGAAAGCGTTATTAACAATACCAATAAAAGAAGGCGTTTTACTTTATTCTGATACATCGTTCAGGCAAAGATGCAAAGTAATCTGAAAGCTGTGAATGAAAAGGTAATTTGATGTGGTTATTATACTATCAGTACAATATTAGTTTGCGTTCGGGTTCTGCATATACCTGAATATTCTTATCAGCCCTAATTTATCTCCCATACTTCTCTTCCCCTTAACAGCCTGTCCAAATCACCTTTGCCCTTTGCAGCAATAGTTTCCTCCACCTGCAGGTTTAAAATATCTTCATAGCAGGCGCGTTCAGTTTCATAAAACACGCCAAACGGGCGGGGCAGATGATTCTCAAGACGAGGGTCATCAAACATACGGATTAATATCTGGGCTTTATAAAAATCAAATTCATCATGCACCCAAATATCATCAACAGATGTATCCACGCCAATTTCTACAACCACCGGCTTAAAGCCATCGAGTTTAATACCCTTGTTTTTGGTTGGGCCAAACAGTAAAGGCTTGCCATGTTCCAGGAACAGCGTTTCATTCGGTTTGGTTGATTTTTCGGTGAATATTTCAAAAGCACCGTCATTAAAAATGTTACAGTTCTGGTATATTTCCAAAAAAGATGCGCCTTTATGTTTATGAGAACGCGTAAGCATTTCCTGCAGGTGTTTCGGATCGCGGTCCATGCTGCGGGCTATAAAAGTTGCATCAGCGCCCATAGCTAATGCCGACGGGTTAAACGGATGATCGATACTTCCAAACGGCGTGCTTTTGGTAACCTTATGCGCTTCCGATGTGGGCGAATATTGTCCTTTCGTTAAACCATATATCTGGTTATTGAAAAGCAGGATATTCACATCAAAATTCCGGCGCAGCAAATGAATGGTGTGGTTGCCGCCAATGCTCAGGCTGTCGCCGTCGCCGGTAACAATCCAGATGCTTAATTCCGGCCTTGTGGCTTTTAAACCGCTGGCAATGGCAGTGGCGCGGCCATGAATGGAATGCATGCCATACGTATTCATGTAATAAGGAAAACGGCTGCTGCAGCCAATTCCGCTTATAATAACAATGTTTTCTTTGGGAACACCAATGGTTGGCATTACCTTCTGCACCTGTGCCAAAATAGAATAATCACCACAGCCCGGGCACCAGCGTACTTCCTGGTCAGTTGCAAAATCTTTCGCAGTTAAAGCGGGCAAACCGTTCGCTACATCGCTCATATCATTAAATTTCGGGCGCAAAGGTAGTTAAAATAGTCAACAGGTTATAGTTCCTGACACGCGGTTGACAGTTAACAATAGACTATTTCTTATCTTGCGCCCTCCACAAAAAAGCTTATGGAAGATACATTCTATGATTTTGGGATGATAGGCCTTGGTGTAATGGGAAGCAATTTTTTACTGAATATGGCGGATAAAGGTTATAAAGCCATCGGTTTTGACCTTGATGCTGCCAAAGCAAAAAAACTGGAAGAAGAAGCTACGCCGGGCACCACAGTAAAAGGTGTAAATACTTTGGAGGAAATGGTTAACCTTTTAGATAAGCCCCGCAGGATAATGATGCTGGTGCCGGCCGGCAAACCCGTTGACGCTGTAATTCAAAATCTATTGCCGCTTGTTGATAAGGGAGATATTATAATCGATGGCGGTAACTCGCACTATGTTGATACTTTAAGAAGGCTTGAAGAATTAAAAGATAAAGGCATTCATTTTATGGGCATGGG
>JAEWBD010000198.1 GCA_023391315.1 Bacteroidota bacterium
ACCCCACACTCACTTCCACATCGGGATTATCCATTAAAAACGAAGCCATTTCTTCATTCATGGTAAAACCTTTATCAGTTGTATTTAATACTACTTCAAGGTTTTCCTGCGATTCCCTTATCCTGAATTTTAAAGAAGATTTGCCAGGATTTGTTTTTACGTTATGCTCAACGAACTGTACAAACTCATTGGTAAGTGAAGCTGGTTCAACACATATTTCAAGATTGCGTGTAAGGTTCATTTTTGCGGTTTCCAATAAGTTTATGGCCACAATCTTAAACTCATAATCTTCGCCATTATAGCGGGGCTTAAAATAACCATAGATGAGCAGGTTATTGCCTTTCTCCAGGTAGTTCTTAAACTTTACATAATCATCACTCCACAACATCAATTCTGCTTTACCGCTGAAGTCCTCAATAACCATTGAACCGAAATTTTTTCCATTACGTGAAATGCGATGCTGTGCATCGGTAACCAGGCCTGCAATGCGCATATTCTTTTCGCGATTGGCGGCAGCTAACGTGTTGGATTCTTTTATCTCACAAAAATCAGCAAGTTTCATTATGCCATAATACTTCAATTCAAATTTGAAATGATCGAGCGGGTGCCCGCTCATAAACATACCGGTAACATCTTTTTCTTTATCCAGCTTTTCTGTCAACGACCATTCGGGGCAGTTGGGCAAAACCGGCGTTGCAATGGCAGGCATAACTGAATCGCCAAATAAGGTATTTGTTTGTGTTTGTTTATTAGCCTGGAAAACGTTGCCAAATTTTATAATGCGCTCAATACCTGTAACCGTATCATTCGGCATGGCATAAAAATATTGCGCCCGGTGTATTTCGGGGAAACAATCAAAAGCGCCGGCATGCACCAAGCTTTCGAGGGATTTTTTATTTACGGTACGCTGGTTAACACGCTTGATAAGATCGAAGACATCTTTATAAGCGCCGTTTTTATTACGCTCTTCAATAATGCTTTCAATGGCTGCTTCACCCACACCTTTCAGACCGCCAAGCCCAAAACGTATTTCGCCTTTTTTATTAACAGCAAAACCTTTCAGTGATTCATTAATATCAGGGCCGAGCACTTTTAAACCCATGCGTTTGCATTCTTCCATAAAGAAGGTGATCTTTTCAATAGCACCCGCATGGTTCAATACCGCTGCCATGTATTCGCTTGGGTAATGCGCTTTTAAATAACCCGTTTGATAAGCTACAAAACCATAACAGGTGGAATGGGATTTATTAAATGCATATTGCGCAAAGGCCTCCCAGTCTGTCCATACTTTTTCAAGAATGGCTTTATCATGGCCTTTGCTAACAGCGCCTTCCATGAACTTGCCTTTCATCTTGTCCAGCGTCTTGCGGTCCTTCTTTCCCATTGCTTTACGTAATACATCGGCATCGCCTTTTGTAAAGCCCGCAATTTTTTGCGAAAGCAACATCACCTGTTCCTGGTACACCGTAATACCATAAGTTTCTTCGAGATATTCCTGCATATCAGGAATATCATACGTTACTTCTTCCCTGCCATGTTTACGCGCAACGTATTGCGGAATGTAAGCCATCGGGCCGGGACGGTATAAAGCGTTCATTGCAATAAGGTCAGCGAATTTATCCGGCTTTAATTCGCGCAAATATTTTTGCATGCCCGGGCTTTCAAACTGGAACGTGCCATTTGTTTCGCCGCGTTGATACAACAAAAATGTTTGTTCGTCATCAAGCGGAATACTATCTAAATCAATTTCTATGTTATGATTTTGTTTGATGAGTTCCAGCGCTGTTTTTAAAATGGATAAAGTTTTCAAACCGAGGAAGTCCATTTTAATAACACCGGATTCTTCTATCGTGCTGCCTTCTATTTGCGTAACCCACAAATCAGAATCTTTGGCTGTTGCAACCGGGATCAATTCCGTTAGATCTTTTGGCGCAATGATGATACCGGCGGCATGAATGCCCGTATTACGCACACTGCCTTCTAAACGTTCTGCTTCACGCAATACCTGGCCGCGGATATCATTACCTTTATAAATCTCCCGAAGCCGTTTAATATTCTCTAATTCTTCAGCGCCATATCCTTCTTTATCTTCAATTGATTTCTCTCCTTCTTTCGCCTCTTTTGAAGTAAGCGGCGCTGTTAATACACGGCCAAGATCAGTGCCCGGCCTGTCGGGAACCATCTTTGCCAAAGCATTACTTTCAGCCAATGGCAAATCCATCACACGCGCCACATCTTTGATGCTCATCTTCGCCGCCATCGTACCATACGTAATGATCTGTGCCACCTGGTTTTTGCCGTATTTTTCAACTACATAATCAATTACCTTTTGCCTGCCTTCATCATCAAAATCAGTATCTATATCAGGCATTGATTTACGGTCGGGGTTTAAAAACCTTTCAAACAGTAAATTATATTTTATCGGATCGATATTGGTAATGCCAATGCAAAACGCCACCACGCTACCGGCAGCAGAACCACGGCCGGGCCCGATAAAAACGCCTTTTTCGCGGCCGGCTTTTATGAAGTCGCTTACAATTAAGAAGTAACCAGCGAAACCCATTGTTTTAATAGTGAATAATTCAAAATCCAACCGCTCACGAATTTCTTCTGTTATCTCGCTGTAGCGTTGTCTTGCACCTTCATAGGTTAAATGATGGAGATAATTCCATTGATTGAGGTTGCTGTCGTCTGTTGTTTGAAATTCTTTTGGAATGGGAAATGCAGGCAGCAAGATATCTTTCTTCAAATTCAATACTTCAACCTTATCTACGATGGCTTGTGTATTGTCTAAAGCATGCGGAACATCTTTAAACAAATCGGCCATTTCATCCTGCGTTTTAAAATAAAACTGGTCGTTCGGGAATTTAAAACGACGGTTTTTTATTTGCAGTTCATCGTTCACAAAATCATCAAAACCAGGCGTGCTTTGTTTTTCACCGGTGTTGATGCAAAGCAAAATATCATGTGCATTAAAATCATCACGGTCTGTATAATGGCTGTCATTCGTGGCAATAACAGGCACATTATATTTTTTCGAAAACTTCAGCAAAGTATTATTAATTATTTCCTGCTCTTTAATGTTATGCCTTTGCAGTTCTATGTAATAATCATCGCCAAATAAATCAAGCCACCATTTAAATTCTTTTTCCGCAGTTTCTTCCCCATCATGCAAAATGGTTTGGGGCACATAAGCCCCGATGCAACATGTGGTGGCAATTAACCCTTCATGATATTTTTCAATCAGTTCTTTATCAACACGCGGATACTTGCTATACATGCCTTCAATAAAACCAAGCGATGTAAGCTTTACAAGATTGGCATAACCCTTTTTATTTTTCGCTAATAAAACCTGGTGATAACGTTCATCTTTTTGCTCTTTGGAAAAAGTTTTACGATGCCTGTCAGCCACCACATAAAACTCACAACCCACAATTGGTTTTACAACAGGTTCAAGAATATCTTTTCCTTCCGCTGTTTTACCAACAACCTTTGTATTATTCCATGCCTGTTTTACAAATTCAAACACGCCAAACATATTACCATGATCTGTTATGGCCAATGCAGGCATGCCGAGCTTTCCGGCCTTTTTATATAAATCACTTATGGAAGCTGCACCATCGAGCAAAGAATATTGTGTGTGAACATGAAGATGAGAAAACTGCATGGTTATTCCGGATTTCTGATTTTTGAATGCTTGTTTTTCGGTTGGCAACCAGGCCATCAATTGTTACCAATAGAACCAACAAATTTCCTAAATATAAAGCAATGGCGTTTTCAGGGTTATCCACATTTTGCAAATCGTTAAAGAAATGCATACAATTTATGCACTTTAATGCTGTTATTAGAAATGGATTTCTATATTGCGTCCAGCCGATGAAAATAAGATTAACACAAATAATTAGCCTGCTGTTAATTTTAAGTAGTTGTAAAAGCCTGCAGCGTACCACCTCACGCAATAACGCCAGTGCAGCACAAACAACGGCTTCAAAAAAAACGGCTTCAAAGTTTCTAAATGAAGTTGCTATCAGGCCCGGCGAAAAAAATTCAAATTATATTGTTCATTCGTCTCCTGCATCGGGCAGCACAAAATCTGTAAATAGCAACAGCTCTTCATTCAACCTTGAAAAAGCCGACTGGCTGCAGGTAAAATATGCGATAATGACTGATATGCCCGTTGAACAACTTAACAATCTTACGCTTTTAAAGCAGATGGACCACTGGATGGGCACACGTTATTGCCTTGGGGGAGATGATGAAGATTGCATTGATTGTTCTGCCTTTACCCAAACATTGCTGCATAGTGTGTATGGTATTGATATACCGCGCACAGCCAAAGAGCAATTTACTTTTGCCACCCGTATTGAAGACAGGGATTTAGAGGAAGGCGACCTGGTTTTTTTTAGAACCGGCCGCTCCATTACGCACGTGGGTATGTATGTGGGCAATTATAAATTTATTCATGCTGCTACAAGCACGGGCGTTGCTATTACCGATTTAAATGATGCCTATTGGGGCAGGAAATATGCGGGAGCAGGAAGAGTAATGCATTGATATCCTCAACATCAGATTTAAATTCTTTTCAATACAGGAATTGCAGCCATCCCTGCAGCATCGCTTAAGGTTATGTGCTGAATATCGCCGGGAAAACTAAAACGGTAACTTTTTCGCGTAACATTGCCAATAACGGAAAGCGCCGTATTACCCGTATACTGAAACATAACGGTTTTTACAGGCTGAATGCTTTGCAAAGAACTTTGTTGCGGTACAACAGCCGCCAGGTTAGGATCAATTATTCGTTGTTGCTTAAAAGCGGTTCTTTTTTTACCACAATTACACATAGGTTAGATATTTTGAGTTCTTATTTAATGTTCACTATTTCTTACTAATCAACCAATCAATTTGTTTTACAACTATAACACCATTAATCTTCATAATAAGTTGGCGTTTCATTATCCTTATCTTTTCCTGATGTTGCCTGTTCCAGCAATGCTGCTGCTCCGGAAAGCGCCAGCCAGGCCAAGATCTTTTCAATCCAGTTTGTACCAAGCCATAATCCAAAAGGTAATGCTATCCAAATACTGAGGCAGTAAAAGCAATCCAGCATTTTTCCGAAAAAACCATAGCCGGCTTTCTTTCTTATGTGAAAGATTATATCAAAAGGCCCGTCTTCCTTATTCAATAAATGTGTTATCCGCCATACGGCAAAAACTGATAAAATAAGATAAAGAATATTCATCCGGATATTTTTCAGCAGGTTTAAATACTAAGCTAAGTAACTATTTATTTGATCGCAACTTTTTATACAGGGGAAGCAGGAATAAATTATTTTTTCCAATCCTGTATGCGTGTTTTTGCAACGCCAACCAAATGCATGGCATCCGGGGTGAGTTTGAGCAGGAAAATGCCGGCTATTAAAATACCTGAAAATAACGCAGAGCGGATGATGATGCCCATCCATCCTTCTATTCCACTGAATAAAAAATAGGTTCCTGCTACGGCAATTACCCCAAGAACTACAGCATACAAGGTTTCAATATTAAACGGCTGCATGCTGAACTTTCTTCTTAAAAATTCATAACGGATAAAATTATATACCACCTGTGATATAATTTCTGCATAGGCCGGGCCAATGATGCCATATTTTTCAATAAAGAAATATGCCAATGGAATGCGCAGGGCCAGCAAGATAACGTTGGTATAAAATTCAAATTTCCACAATGTAGATGTTGTAATAATCACCGAATTTACACCGGTGCCTGCATCAATAATTTTGGCAATACCCAATATAAGAACAATACCCAGGCCCGCTGCATATTCGTTTTGAATATGCAATACTGTAATGCCCTGCGCTACATTCAGCCAAACGTTGCCAAATACAAAAACGGCCAGCAAGAGCATATTAATACTGGAACGATGATATACCCGGTTAATGGTTCCGAAATCTTTATCTTTCCATGCCCTTGACAAAACACCGGTTGAAATAGAGGTTAAACTTCGCTGCGGTATTTCAATAAAATTGGCCACATAAGAAGCCAGGCTGAATATAGCTGCATCTGCCAACCCCTGCTTACTTGCTATTAAAAGATCGCTGATGGTAATAGCAACTGCATTTATACAAACTCCCCCGAAAACAAAGAGCTGAAGACCCAGCATTTTTTTATAGAACTTTTTTGTAACCCGGCTTATGCTGAATGAAAAATGCAGGCGGCCCGTTTTCCAGAGAAAGATTATAAGTATAACAGCTATTATTATATATAACGAAGAAAAGAGGTACATGAACTGGTTGAAATTGATCAACTGGAAATAAAAAAGCACAATAAATAGGGTAGTAATGATCCTTAAAACTGTTTCCTTTAAAGCATTTGTTATAACAGATGTTTGCAGGGCCCAGGCATAACTTTCCAAAACAGAAAACACCAAAAAGCCAATACTAAACGGAAACACCAGGAAATAAAACGGAAGAAACAAACCGGAGTGTTCGGAAAATTTTCTTACAACATACGGTTCGAATATAATGCCGCAGGCAGAAACCAAAATGCAGCCCGCTAATGATACAAGGCAAACCAATGTAAGCAGATCATTTTTTTTATCGGAGATATTGTCTTTATAATAAGGGTAGAACTTATATAATACTGGCAGCGAGCCGAGGCTTGCAAAAGCAAAAAAGTTTTGCGCAAAGTTTATAAACAAACGTGTTACGCCATACTCCTCCTGCGTGAAAGAGCCGTTTTTTGTATAGAGGTAAGTATTGAAAGCGCCAACGGCAAAACCAAAATAAACAATTAAGCTGGATTGAATTGTCTGCTTTCTTATACCCGCCATCTATTAAAATTGAAGCGCAATGCTACGTAAAAGTGAATTAATTTTTCCAGTTACCTAATAATCTTCTCAACACAATTATTTCTCCGGTGTGGTAACTGGTGTGATCAGCAATAAGCATTGCTTCCCGCAACATGTTTTGTCCTGTGCCGTGCTCGAAGGGTTTAAATATGTTGGTAGAATTAGTAAGCAGCCCGATAAAAGCATCAAGGTCGGCATTTATTTGTTTGATGCAATTATCCCACGCAGCCTTGTTTTCCGGCACTGCCGCATGCGGCCAATAATCGGCAGGCCAGTTTAATTCTTTGTAGTTTTCATTGGCTGAAAAGTCAAGAATATCTTTTTGAGTGATGCGAATGTGTTCAGCTATTTGCCAGATGCTGTAAGGCAGGTTCTGTAGTTTTTTCCCAAGGTCATCAAAAGGTATATCCTGTATGGCATCATTAAAAGAAACATGTGCATTACCTTTTTTTAAAAGGAATACCAGTTCATCTAAAAGATTTTGTTGTTCAGGAATCTGCATGATTATTTATTTGATTAGTTAGCAAAAGCCTTGCCTAACAAAAAATACTTAACATAAAGCAAGTTTATAACCCGCACTTTAATAATCAATATAATCAAATATATAAGATATATGCAGATGGTTCGGGTTATATAGCAAAACAAAAGCCCCGCTTTTGCGGGGCTTCCTATAGCTGCAATGTTATTTGGAAATCAGAAATTGCTTACGGGTGAAACAGTTTGTCTCCCCTGTATGCGGCCACCTTTCATTAAGCCATCGTATTGACGCATTAAAAGATGTGTTTCTATTTGTTGTAGTGTATCAAGAATTACGGCCACCATAATTAAAAGCGATGTTCCTCCATAGAATGTGCTGAAGCCCTGCGTTACGCCAAGTCTTTGTGCAAACCCGGGAAGAATACCAACAATGGCAAGAAATATAGCGCCCGGTAAAGTTACCTTATCCATAACGGCACCAATAAAATCTGCTGTAGGTTGTCCTGGCTTTATGCCGGGAATAAACCCATTGTTGCGCTTTAAATCTTCACTCATTTGCTTGGGGTTGAAGATAAGCGCCGTATAAAGGAACGTAAATGCAATAACCATAGCGCCATAAATAACCATGTACCAGGCATTGCTATGATCGGAAAATATGGCGGTTATTCCCTGTGCAGAATCAAGATTGGTAAAAGAAACCAGCGTTGGCAAAAACATGATTGCCTGTGCAAATATGATAGGCATTACACCAGCGCCATTTACTTTTATCGGCAAAAACTGTCTTGCTCCGCCAAATTGCCTGTTACCAACAATTTGTTTTGCGTAATTAATAGGAATTTTACGCACACCCTGAATTAAAACAATCAATCCCATATTAATAGCAACCAGCACAGCTATTTCAATCAAAAAGATCAATAAACCGCCGCCGCCTTTAACTTCTTTGTTCTGAAATTCCTGTACCAGCGAAATAGGCAGGCGGGCAAGAATACCAATCATAATGATGATTGAAGTACCATTACCAAGGCCTTTATCCTGTATTTTTTCACCCAGCCACATTACAAACAAAGTGCCTGCAGTAAGAATGATTATGGTTGATGCGAAAAAATAAGGTTCATAACCCGGAAGGATAGCAGGCGCGTAAGAAGGCGTTTTTAAATATTGATAATAAGCACTTGCCTGTAAAGCTGTAACGCCCACGGTTAAGTAACGCGTCCATTGATTAATCTTTTTGCGGCCACTTTCTCCTTCCTTCTGCATTTTCTGCATTTGAGGAACAAGGATAGTTGCCAACTGCATGAAGATGGAAGCAGAGATATAAGGCATTACGCCCAATGCAAATATGGATGCATGAGAAAACGCACCACCGGCAAATGTATCAAACAGGCCAAGCAATCCATTATTGCTTGCACCGGCGGCGGCGGCTTCCAGTTTGTTAGGATCAAGGCCCGGCAATACAATATGGGTTCCAACCCTGTACACAAGAATCAATGCCAGTGTGGTAATAATTTTATTACGCAGCTCCTCAATAGTCCAGATATTCTTTAGTGTTTCAATAAATTTTTTCACCGGGAAAAATTATAAGATAAATGAATGCCTCAAACAGGTTTGAGGCAAATATCGGGAAAATTATTTCAAAATTTCAATGCTTCCGCCAGCGGCTTCAATTGCAGCTTTTGCGCTTTCGCTTACAGCGTTTACTTTAAAATTCAGTTTGGTTGTTAATTCACCACTACCTAAAATTTTTACCTTATCAGTTTTTTTAATAAGGCCGTTAGCATACAGGTTTTCTGTGCTGAATTCAGCTATTTCATATGTTTCGGCAATCACATCAATCTGGCCTAAGTTGAATACTTTGTATTCAATGCGGTTATTGTTTTTAAATCCGCGTTTTGGCAAACGGCGCTGAATAGGCATCTGGCCACCTTCATGTGCCATTTTACTTTTGTAACCGGCACGGCTTTGGCCACCTTTGTTACCTTTTGTGGATGTGCCACCTTTACCGCTGGCTTCACCGCGGCCTAATCTTTTCTGTTTGTGAACGGAACCTTCTGCAGGTTTTAAATTGTGTAATTGCATGTTTTACTTTTTAACTCAACGCTCCGGTATTGCCGGAGCTCGCTAATGAATAATTATAAAAGCAGGCAAATCGCTATTGCGATTATACCAGTTCTTCCACTTTCACCAAATGATCTACTTTGCGGATCATACCTAAAATCTGGTCGGTAGCCTCAACTTCTTTTGAAGAGTTCAGCTTGTTTAAACCAAGTGCTTTCAGCGTAAGCTTCTGGCGCTCCGGCCTGTCGATCGCACTTTTTACCAATGTTACTTTAATCTTTTTCATTGTAATGTCGTTTGTCGGTCATCATTCTTTCCGTAGTTGCGGACTTCCTGACATTCCGGCTATCCCTGGAATACTTTGCTCAATTTAATATTACGCTCTTTGGATACCTGTATTGGTTCTCTCAATAAAGTAAGCGCTCTTATAGTAGCTTTTACCACGTTGTGCGGGTTTGCAGAACCAAGGCTTTTTGCCAATACGTCTGTAATACCTGCGCTTTCCAGCACAGCACGCATGCTGCCTCCGGCAATTACACCTGTACCATGCGCAGCCGGTTTAATTAAAACCTTTGCAGCGCCTTCCTTTGCCAGTTGGTCGTGCGGAATAGTTCCATGCATTATAGGCACTTTCACCAAATTCTTCTTAGCATCTTCAATGCCCTTGGTAATAGCTTCCTGAACTTCCTTTGCTTTACCTAAGCCCTGGCCAACAACACCATTTTCATTACCTACAACCACCAAAGCAGAAAAGCTGAATGTACGGCCACCTTTTGTAGTTTTTACAACGCGGTTTACAGAAACAACTTTTTCTTTCAGTTCTACTTCACCGCCTGGCTTTACTTTATTTACGCTGATCTTTGCCATTTAATTTTTACTGTTTACGAATTATGAGTTACAATTTAAACTTGCAACTCCAAATCTGGAATCTAAATTTGCAGGCCGCCTTCCCTTGCGCCTTCTGCCAATGCCTTTACACGGCCATGATATAAATAACCGCTTCTGTCAAATACAGCTTTAGTAACGCCCAGTTCAGTTGCCTTGCGGGCAATTGCAGCGCCAACCATTTTTGACTTTTCAAGCTTGGTAACTTTCTGTGCTTTCAGATCTTTATCCTGGGATGATGCAGCAACGATAGTTTTACCGCTTACATCGTCAATCAGTTGAGCATAAATTTCTGCATTGCTTCTGAAGACAGACAATCTTGGCTTCTCATTCGAGCCGCTTATTTTGTGGCGGATTCGATAGCGGATATTTTGCCTTCTTAAAACTTTAGTGTCCATTTGTTTATTTATTTATTCCCGATACTGCCGGGTATATTTATAAGTCTCTTTTATTTTACTTTAAAGGACAGCGGCTTATTTACCTGCTGCCTTACCAGCCTTACGACGAACAACTTCATCAGAATATTTAACACCTTTTCCTTTGTAAGGTTCGGGTTTGCGCAGGCTGCGGATTTTTGCAGCAACCTGGCCGAGCAATTGCTTGTCAGTGCCTTCAATGAAAATCTTGGGGTTCTGCCCTTTCAAGGTTTCTGTACTTACTTTTAATTCTTTAGGTACTTCGAAAATGATGTTATGAGAATAACCTAAAGAAAGATCAAGTACATTGCCCTGGTTAGAAGCTTTATAACCTACCCCTACGAGTTCAAGTTCTTTCTTAAAACCTTCGGTAACACCTTTAACCATATTGGCTATTAACGCACGGTATAAACCATGCATAGCACGGTGGCGGATCTGGTCTGTAGGACGGCTTAAATTCAATTCGCCGTCAGCTGCTTCTACTTTAATATCCCTGTCAACAGCTTCTTTCAATTCTCCCTTAGGGCCTTTTACGGTAATTACATTGTCTTTACCAACAGTGATGGAAACACCATTGGGAACTGTAACCGGAGCTTTACCTATACGTGACATATAATAAGTTTATTTTAATCTTTAGGAAATTGAACACAATACTTCACCGCCAACATTCTGCGCTTTGGCTTGCTTATCGGTCATAACACCTTTGGATGTGCTGATGATAGCAATACCCAGGCCGTTGATCACTCTTTTGAAATCGGCAGGTTTTGAATACTGGCGCAAACCAGGACGGCTGATTCTTTCTAAAGAGCGGATAGCCGGCTGTTTGGTTGAAGGATCGTACTTCAATGCTATTTTAATAAAGCCTTGCTTGTTATCATCTTCAAATTTATACTTCAGGATATAACCCTGTTCGTATAAAATTTCAGTGATACGTTTTTTCAAGTTAGATGCAGGAATTTCTACAACACGGTGGCCCGCCATTTGTGCATTACGAACTCTTGTGAGATAATCTGCTATAGGATCTGTTACCTTATTTTGTCCTCCTACACTACGCCGGAGCGTAATAATTGGATTGATTTGATTGTTAACTATTATTGTTTCTGAGCCTCTTTCCCTCTCAGGGTTGAAGCTTACCAGCTTGCTTTTTTAACTCCCGGAATTTTGCCATTAAGCGCCATATCCCTGAATACACCTCTTGATAAACCGAAGTATCCGATATAGCCTTTAGGACGGCCGGTTAGCTGGCAACGGTTTTTTAAGCGAACCGGTGAAGCGTTTCGAGGCAGCTTGTCTAAACCTGCAAAATCGCCGGCTTCTTTTAAAGCAGCGCGTTTAGCAGCATATTGCGCTACCATGCGCTCTCTTTTTCTTTGCCTTGCTTCTACTGATTTTTTAGCCATAATTATATTGTATTCTTAATTATTAGTTTTTTTGAAAGGCATACCCAGTTCTTTCAACAGTTCATATGCTTCTTCATTGTTGGTGCCCGAAGTAACAAAAGTGATGTCCATACCGGTAATCTTATTCACCTTGTCTATATCAATTTCAGGGAAGATGATCTGTTCTGTAATGCCTAATGTGTAATTACCACGACCATCAAATGATTTATCATTGATGCCTTTAAAATCACGTACACGAGGCAATGCAACAGAAATCAGCCTGTCTAAAAACTCGTACATTTTTTCGCCACGTAACGTAACACGTGCACCAATGGGCATGCCTTTACGCAGCTTAAAGTTTGAAATATCTTTTTTGCTGTAAGTAGCTACAGCTTTCTGACCTGTAATATTTGAAAGCTCCTCAACTGCTACCTCAACCAATTTCTTGTCAGCCACAGCGCCGTTAACGCCACGGTTAATAGCAATCTTTTTCAGCTTAGGCGTTTGCATAATGCTTTTGTAGCCAAATTTTTTGGACAAAGCAGGAATAACTTCTTCCTTATATTTTTTCGCCAGTCTCGGCGTATATTTTTCTGTTGCCATTATTTAATTTCCTCCCCTGATTTTTTAGCTATGCGAACCAATTTACCGGTTTCACGGCTGCGTTTAACTTTAGTTGGAGCGCCGGCTTTCGCATCCCACAACATAACATTGCTGATGTGGATAGGAGCTTCTTTTTTTACAAGCCCGCCCTTTGTATTTTGTGCCGAAGGTTTTGTGTGACGTGTAACGATGCCTACGCCTTCTACAACCACACGCCCGTCTTCAGGGAGCACTTTTAAAACCTTGCGTGGTTTATAGATGGTTTTGCCATCTTCTTTCTGTGGTTTACTGTTACCCGAGATAACAATCACCATGTCTCCCTTTTTAATATTAAACTTCGGTTTAAATCTGTTACTCATTGTTTTAAGCTTTGAGCTATGAGTTTTTACTCTATAGCGTTTTATATCTTATGATTAACGGGCTCGTAGCTCAAGGCTCGTAGCTCGTAGCTTTATAATACTTCCGGCGCCAGTGATATAATCTTCATGTAGCCCTTATCCCTTAATTCCCTGGCAACAGGCCCGAAAATACGGGTGCCGCGTGGTTCATCAGAGGCGTTGAGCAATACAACGGCATTGTCATCAAACCTTATATAAGAACCGTCTTTTCTTCTTAACTTATTTGTAGTGCGCACAATTACAGCTTTAGAAACAGTTCCCTTTTTAACACCGCCTGCGGGTATTGCGTCTTTTACCGTAACAACTATTTTATCGCCAATTTTTGCATAATCCTGGCCGCTGTTTCCTAAAACGCGGATGCATAATACTTCTTTTGCACCGCTGTTATCTGCTACGTTTAGACGACTTTCCTGCTGAATCATTTTTGTAAGCTTTGAGCTATTAGCTGCGAGCTATTAGCAATTAAAAACTATTTTAAACTATACGGGCTCGTAGCTTGCGGCTCGTAGCGCGTAGCTTTCTTTATTTTGCTTTTTCAATCACTTCCACCAAGCGCCAACGCTTTGTTTTACTCAGCGGGCGTGTTTCCATTATCTTCACAATATCACCAACGGTGCACTCATTTTTTTCGTCGTGTGCATGAAAGCTGGTTGTTTTCTTTACGAACTTTCCGTAGATAGGGTGTTTTACCCTTCTTTCCACAGTAACGGTAATGGTTTTATCCATTTTATTGCTGCGGACTACACCGGTTCTTGTTTTGCGCAGGTTTCGCTGCACTGTTGTTGTTTCCTCTGCCATTATATTAAGCTTGTAATGTTCTGTTTTTTAATTCAGTTTTCAAACGGGCTATATCCCTGCGAAGGCCGCGAACGCTTAAAGGATTTTCAAGCGGAGAAATGGCATGTGCAAATTCCAGCTTTTTTAAGCGCAGCTTGTCTTCTGCTATACGGGCCTTAAGATCATTCTCGTTAAGGTCTTTCAAACTTTTATTAAAATCAATTCTGTCTGCCATTTTTCTAAATTTGAAAATTTACAATTTGAAAATTTGAAAATGTTTTACCTCATCAGCACATTAGCATATTTTCAAATTACACATTATTATAAATCTCTTCTTTGTATAAATTGTGTTTTGATCGGCAATTTCTGAGCAGCCAGGTGCATTGCTTCCTGGGCCGTCTGAAGGCTTACGCCGTCACACTCAAATATGATACGGCCTGGTTCTACCACAGCAGCCCAAAACTCCGGGTTACCTTTACCTTTACCCATCCTCACTTCAAGTGGTTTGCGGGTAATTGGCTTATCGGGAAATATGCGAATCCAAACATTACCTTCACGCTTCATTGCCCTTGTCATAGCCTGGCGTGCAGCTTCAATTTGCCTGTTGTTCAACCAGATTGGTTCAAGGGATTTTAATGCATAAGAACCAAAAGCTATAGAGGTGCCTCTTTTAGCTACTTTGCGGATTCTTCCCTTCTGCGCCTTTCTGTGTTTCGTTCTTTTTGGCTGTAACATTTTTTTCAGCTTTGAGCTATCAGCTTTCAGCTTTGAGCTTTCGGCGTTTAGCTATTTAAAATCAATATTATTTTTTAAGCTTTGTGTTCGTATCCGCCGCGGCGGATCGTAGCGTATAGCTTTTTATCTTCTGTTATCCCTTCTGTCGCCACCACGGTTATCGCGACGTCCGCCACGGTCGCCTCTATCTCTATCACCTCTGTGATCACCACCTCTTCTTTCCCTGTGGTCGCCGCCTTCATTCTTGCCACCGATAAAGTTCGGGTTCAACTCGCGTTTGCCTAAAACTTCACCTTTACAAATCCATACTTTAATGCCTATTTTACCATAAACGGTAAGTGCGAATACGCTGGCATAATCAATATCCATACGAAAAGTATGCAATGGCGTACGGCCTTGTTTTATTTCTTCCGTACGGGCAATTTCAGCACCACCCAAACGGCCGGAAACTTTTACTTTAATGCCTTCAGCACCCATGCGGAGTGATGAGGCAATGGCCATTTTAATGGCTCTTTTATAGTTGATACGATTTTCAATCTGGCGAGCAATATTATCGGCTACGATAGCTGCATCCAGTTCGGGGCGACGGATTTCCAGGATGTTGATCTGAACATCTTCATTGCTGGTAAGTTTCTTCAACTCTTCTTTAATCCTGTCAACCTCGTTTCCGCCTTTACCAATAATGATACCCGGTTTTGAGGTATGAATTGTTACGATAAGCTTACCCAATGTGCGCTCAATAACGATTTTGGAAATACCGCCTTTATTGATACGTGCATTAAGATAGTTTCTTATTTTATTATCCTCGATGAGTTTGGTAGCGAAGTCTTTCTTTGCGCCATACCAGTTGCTTTCCCATCCGCGGATAATACCTAACCGGTTACCTATTGGATTTGCTTTTTGACCCATATTAAGGTTTGTTCTGTTTAATTAATTTTTTGAATCAACAATTATTGTTACATGATTGCTGCGTTTACGAACCCTGTAACCACGGCCCTGTGGCGCCGGGCGCATCCGTTTTAACACTCTTCCACCGTCAACAAATACCGTTTTTACGATAAGGTTGGCATCAGCGGCACTTTTATCCGTATTAGCCTGTTCCCAGTTGCTGATGGCGCTTCTTAAAAGCTTTGCTAAAGGCGTAGCATTATGCTGCGGATGATGTTCTAAAATGCCAAGTGCTTTCTCAACCTGCATGCCACG
Organism: Bacteroidota bacterium; assembly: GCA_023391315.1. Lineage (GTDB taxonomy): Bacteria > Bacteroidota > Bacteroidia > Chitinophagales > Chitinophagaceae > Parafilimonas. The sequence continues at coordinate 15,772 of JAEWBD010000198.1, forward strand.
AATAACATCAGCCAGCAAACGCATTTTGCGTGGACCTGTGGGATAATTTTTAAGTTTAGCTACTGCTTCCATTTATTTATTGTTTGATGTTGAAGGTTTAATGTTTAATGTTTTGAGGAACTTCAAACTTTAAACTTCAAACTTTAAACTATTTATTATTTGCTACCTGAGTGTCCTCTGAAATTCCTGGTGGGGGCGAATTCGCCCAATTTATGGCCAACCATAAACTCTGTTACATAAACCGGGATGAATTTGTAACCGTTGTGCACAGCGAAAGTATGTCCAACAAAATCAGGAGTAATTGTAGAGCGGCGGCTCCATGTTTTAATAACTGATTTCTTGTTTTTACCCTCGTTGATATTCAGAACTTTTTTATCCAGTTTTACGTCAACGTAAGGACCTTTTTTAATCGAACGACCCATTTATATTCTGTTTAACGATTTCTGATTTAATTATTTAGCCAGCTTTTTACCATTCTTTCTTTGCAGGATAAGCTTATTGCTTGCCTTGCCTCTCTTACGGGTAATTTCGCCTTTGGCATATTTACCTGTTCTGCTTCTCGGATGGCCGCCGGAAGCCTTACCTTCACCACCACCCATCGGGTGATCTACTGGGTTCATAGCCACACCACGGTTGCGGGGACGAATACCTCTCCAGCGGTTACGGCCGGCCTTACCCATTGTCTGCAGGTTATGGTCACTGTTTGAAACCACACCAACTGTTGCATAACAATTAATAAGTATTCTGCGCAATTCACCTGAAGGCATTTTCAACACTGCATATTTTTCTTCTTTGGCATTCAACTGTGCGGAAGCACCTGCGCTTCTTGCCAGTTTTCCACCCTGGTTAGGTTGCATTTCAATGTTGTGAACATTTGTACCAAGCGGCATGTTCTTCATTTGTAATGCATTTCCAATTTCGGGAGCTACTGCATCACCGGAAATGATAGTGGCGCCAACCTGCAAGCCCTGTGGTGCAAGAATGTATCTCTTTTCACCATCAGTATATTCAACCAAGGCGATGAATGCTGAACGGTTAGGATCGTATTCAATCGTTTTTACAGTGGCTGCAATATCTTTTTTATTGCGTTTAAAATCTACAACCCTATATTTTCTTTTATGACCACCGCCCATGTAACGCATTGACCTTCTGCCCTGTGCATTACGGCCAGCCGTTTTTGACATCGGCTCCAGCAAACTCTTTTCAGGTTCGTTGGTAGTTATTTCAGCATACGCATTGCCAATTCTCCAACGCATGCCTGCTGTAACCGGTTTATACTTTTTTAATGCCATTGTGCTTATATTTTATCAACTTTTGCGGCAGTTGCTGCCTTAACTTATTTGCTTAAATATTTGCGTACAAATCAATTGTATCGCCTTCTGCTACAGTAACCATTGCTTTCTTATAAGCCGGTTTTACTCCTTTTACAAAACCAGCCTTTGTAAACTTGGTTTTGTTTTTACCCGGTACAACCAGGGTATTTACATCCACTACAGATACTCCGTAAAAATCTTCAACGGCTTTTTTAATTTCAAGCTTGTTTGCTTTACGGCTTACCTTAAAAGCATAACGTTTCAGCTTTTCCTGCTGGCCATTTGCTTTTTCTGTAAGGATTGGTTTTATTAAAACTTCTGCTAACTGCATTTTTCTTTTATTGAAATGTTATTCAATTATGCTTTTTCTTCAGCAACCTCTGTTTCGTCAACAAATATTTTTGCCGCACCTTCTGTTAAAACCAGTGCATCTGCATTTAAAATATCATATGTATTTAAATCTGTCAGTGCGCAGCTTAATACTGTATCAATGTTGCGAAGGCTTAAATAAAGATTATCATTCAGTTCGTCTGTAACAAACAAGGTTTTCTTACCATCCAAATTCCAGCTTTTTAAAGCATCAGCCACCTGCTTTGTTTTAGGTGCATCCAGCGTTACATCTTCAACAACCAATAAAGCATTATTCTTTGTTTTGTATGATAAGGCGCTCACTTTGGCGAGGTCTTTCACTTTTTTATTCAGCTTAAAATCGTAGCTGTGTGGCTTAGGCCCGAAGATGGTACCACCACCCTTGTATAAAGGGTTACGAATGTTACCTTTTCTTGAACCACCGGTACCTTTCTGGCGGTGAAGTTTACGGCTTGCACCATGCACCTCAGCACGGGTTTTTACTTTATGCGTACCCTGGCGCTGAGCGGCCTGGTATTGCTTAACAGCAAGATAGATTACATGATCATTTGGCTCGGCACCAAAAATATCATCAGGTAATTCTAATGTTCTGCCGGTTTTTTCACCTTTTATATTTAAAACGTCAACTTGCATTTCTCGTAATTAAATTATTTCTGAATTAATACAATAGAGCCGTTATGACC
>JAEWBD010000221.1 GCA_023391315.1 Bacteroidota bacterium
TTCAGAAGGCGGTACGATCGAAATGCCGATGGCAGACCAGTTCTGGGGCGATTATTTCGGAAGCTTCACTGATAAATATGGTGTGAAGTGGATGATCAATTATTCGTCACAAAACGCGTAGATTAAAAAAATACTACCATGAAAAAGCCTTGCTTGTGGCAAGGCTTTTTCATGTATTTCAATTATCGTTGAATTCAAAATACGCATTAAATCTTACCCGCATCATCCATGCGGCTGAGAATTGCGAAGCAACCTCTAAATATTTTTTATACCGAATGCATGTTAAGATGTTTAATTTGGGAAGTATAGTTGGCAACTCTTTTTATTTTGCGCCATATACTTAAACAATAACAGCAGGTGTGTATGAATAAACCAAGTATTTTTTTCTTCCCGAAACTTTTTTATTGTTGTCTTATAGCTATAATATTTGTTAACTGTAAAGCTGATAGGGCAATAACCGCAGATACTTCTGTTAATGATCCGGGCATCTCCTTCTCACTGGCGCAAAAAAGGAAAGCCTTGCTTAATAATATTCACTACACAATTGCTGTGCATATTCCTGCAACAACAGAAAATGCTATTACCGGGGAAGAAACGATTGCATTTGATCTTGCCAATGCAGATGATAGTTTACTGATTGATTTCAAGAATGATTCCAGCCATGTTAAGTTGCTAAAAGTAAACGGAAAAGATGCACCTGTAATAACAAGAAATGAGCACATCGTTATACCGCCGCATCTTTTAAAAGAAGGAAGCAATAATATTAAAGTAAAATTTATTGCAGGCAACGAAGCGCTTACACGCAAGCCTGAATTTATGTACACTTTGTTTGTTCCTGAAAGGGCAAGAACTTTTATGCCCTGTTTTGATCAGCCCGACCTTAAAGCGGTTTTTACAGTGAAGGCAACAGTACCATCAGGCTGGACTGCTGTTTCCAATGGCGCTGTACAAAATACCAGTGCCAGGAGAAATGAAAAAACCTATTCGTTTAAAACATCCGATACCATAAGCACTTATTTATTTTCTATTGTAGCCGGGAAATTTGAAAGAGCCACAAAAAAGTTTAATGACATACTCATAAACCTTTATTACCGTGAAACAGATACTGCAAAACTGCATTACAGCATTGATACTATTTTGCAGTTACAGTATGCCACACTGCAATTCATGGAAAAATATACCGGCATTCCCTATCCTTTTCAAAAGCTGGATATCATTGCTGTGCCTGATTTCCAGTTTGGCGGCATGGAGCATGTAGGCGCGATTGACTATAACGCATCTTCTCTCTTTCTTGATAAATCAGCTACACAAAGCCAAAGGCTTGGCAGGTTAAAATTATTATCGCATGAAATAGCGCATGCATGGTTTGGTGATCTGGTTACCATGAAATGGTTCAATGATGTTTGGATGAAAGAAGTGTTTGCCAATTTTATGGCTGATAAAATAGCGGATGAACTGATGCCTGATGATAAAAGCAATTTCCGTTTTATGCTCGATCATTATCCTGCTGCCTATTCAGTTGACAGAACAGAAGGCACGCATCCCATCCGGCAGCAGTTAGATAACCTTAACCAGGCAGGTTTATTATATGGTGCAATTATTTATGATAAAGCACCCATCGTTTTAAGACAACTGGAAAAGCTCGTGGGTACGGCTGCCTTTCAAAAAGGGGCGCAGGAATATTTGAAAACTTACGCCTATAAAAATGCAGGATGGCCTGATTTAATAACTATCATGCGTAAATCAGGCAATAAAGATATTACCGCGTGGAACGATACCTGGATTAACGGGGAAGGACGTCCTGTAATAAGCTATGCCATGGGTACTGCAAACGATGTATATACGCAGTTTGTAATTGCACAGGCAGGCGAAGGCGGAAAAACGGGTTTATGGAGCCAGCAATTTTCAATGGCATTTGTATATAAAGACAGTGTAAAAATATTGCCTGTAGTTATGGATAAAAAATCTGTTGTATTAAAAGCGGCTGAAAAAATACGGCAGCCTTCATTTATATTATTCAATGCATTGGGTAATGGTTATGGATTATTTCCTGCCGGCAAAAATATGCCGCTCAATATATACCTGCTGAAAGACCCGGTGATGCGTTTATCAGGGTACATTAACCTGTATGAAAATGTTTTGAATGGTTCTACATTAACACCGCAGGAATTTTTGAATACATGTATTAAAAGCCTGTCAACAGAAAAGGAAGAGCTTATCGTAAACCTTTTAAGCGGGCAGTTCAGCACTATTTATTGGCAATTTTTATTGCCTGCTGAAAGGAATACAATTGCCGCAGGAATAGAATCATCCGTTTGGCAGTCTATGCTGCGTGCTGACAATGCAGCAAAAAAGCGTATCCTGTTTTTGTTATATAAAAACATTGCTGTAACAAGGCCTGCCACAGAAAATATTTTTCGTGTATGGCAAATGCAAAAGGCGCCGCAGGGTGTGTTGTTAACGCCCGATGATTACACATCAATGGCGGCTGACCTTGCCATACGGCAGTATCCTGCTACCGATACTATTTTAACTGCACAGCTTTCAAGAATAACAGATGCAGACCGGAAAGCGAGGTTTAAATATTTGCTGCCGTCACTTTCAAACAATACAAATACAAGAGATTCTTTTTTTAATTCTTTATCGGTTAAAACCAACCGCATGAATGAAGCCTGGGTATTGACGGCACTCTCTTACCTGCATCACCCACTAAGGACTGCTTACTCGGAAAAGTACCTGCCGCAAACATTGGATTGGCTGGCTGATGTGCAGCAAACCGGCAGTGTATTCTTTGCTATGCGCTGGCTGAATACATCATTTGGTTCGTATCAGTCGCAGAGCGCTGCCGATATGGTGCATTCTTTTTTAGAAAAGCATCCTGATTATAATCCTATACTGAAAAGAAAAATATACCAGGCAACCGATATGTTGTTCAGGGCTGAAAGAATTACCCTGCATATTAGTAGTGCCGCGCAATGATAATTATTAAAACCTAGCGAAACTTTCAGATGAATAAGATATACGCGGGCAATTTTAGTAACACGATAAGCGAAGCAATGTACAGCCCGAAAGAGTACTCACATTAAAATATCCTTTTTAAAATTACCCCACAACTTATTAAAACTGCCGCCATCATTTTCTTTCCAGCGCTGAAGCATATTATGCATTTTCTGCCTGCGCTCTTCCTGCGCAGCATCAAAAAAAGCATGCATAAGTTCACCCTCCTGTTCAGCGGCAACAGTATTATACATCGCTTTTAATTTGCCTTCCTGCTGAATATTTTCCTTTACAATTTCTTTTTCCATTATCTCCCGCAGCTTTACTTTTTCATCATACGTTCCATCAGGTAATAATGATTTTGCAATTACAGGCATCAGTTCAATCAATACCAAAATAATGATCAGCAAATAATAACGAAACTGCGCAGCCGTATTATTTTTGATAAGGTTATGTAAAGCTTCTATCTGCGTTAAAAAACCATCATTCATTAAAACATTAAAAGCCTGCATTTCTTTTTGTTTGGTTTGATTGATTGCGCTTAATGCACTGTCAATATTGCTTATTGCCGGTTGCATTTCAGTGTTTAGATTATTATAGGCTTCATTAAGTTTTATATACTCATTTTGTTTTGCACGGGCAATATCCTTCAGGCCTATTTTACCACTGCCGCCCGTGCCATCCGTTTCAGCAATAAAAGCATTGCGGCTTTCCGCCACTTCATTATATTTTGTATTAAGCGCTTGTTGAATTGATTTTTTTTCCTGCAGCAAGCCGTTTATTTCAGGCGCATATAAACTATCCAGTTCACGCAGCTTGGCTATTTTTCTATGTTCATTATCCAAAGAAATCTGCACATGAATTTCTTTATTGAATAAATACAATAATGCAGGTTGCGCCATAAATGTTCCGATGGTAAGTGCCAGTAACATCCTGAAAACAATGGGCAATGCTTTGCGTTTATTGGCGGCTGTAATGCCTTTGATTAAAGTGCGGTCAATGCCAAGAATAATAAAGCCCATGAAGATACCCAGCAGTATGGCAGCAATCATACTGTTTACAACCGTA
>JAEWBD010000270.1 GCA_023391315.1 Bacteroidota bacterium
ATCACAGTTCGGAAAAATTAAATTTTTCTGTGGGGTTCCGCTCATCTGTGTTTCAGCCGCTGTACCGTTTTATTTATTTTATACCATTGGCCTGGCTGGGTTTTAAACCCATCGACATTGTATTTATGTATTCTGCCACGCAGATATGGGGCATTTTTGTGCATACGGAAATGATCAATAAAATGGGCTGGCTGGAATATATACTTGTTACGCCTTCGCATCACCGCGTACACCATGCTTCCAACCCAAGATACCTGGATAAAAATATGGGCATGTTTTTAATTGTATGGGATAAATTATTCGGGACCTTTCAACAGGAGTTGCCCGAACAGGAATACCAGCCCATAAAATATGGCCTTACTAAAAACATTGAAAACCCCAGTGCCCTAACCATTATTTTTCATGAATGGGCGCAGATGTGGAAAGACGTTTTTCAAAAAGGCATCAGCTTCAAGCAAAGGCTCGGCTATTTGTTTGGCCCGCCCGGCTGGAGCCATGATGGGAGCCGCATGACGAGCGATGAAATGCGGGCAACAGAAAATAACAGGGAGGTTGTGGATGAAAATAATTTTTTTCATGAACCTGCATTAACAAATCCGTTTACATTAAAACCTGAAGGTAACGACCTGTAAATCCGTGAACTTTTAAATTTTCAACTCATTCACACCTTTTCCACTTTCACTTTTATTAACAAATGATTGCTCGTAACTTTGCGCATCTTTTTTAATCCCTTTTTTACAGGAGTTAGTATGAATCTATTTGAATCTCAGTCCAGCGAATTTGCAGGGCGGCATATTGGCATTGATGATGAGTCATTAAAAGAAATGCTGAAAGTGGTCGGCGTAAACAGCCTGAGCGAACTGGTGCAGAAAACTGTTCCCGCAAACATACGCATGAACCACGAGCTGGATTTGCCGGAAGCCATGAGCGAATACGAATACCTGCAGCATATAAAAAACATTTCCCTTAAAAATAAAATCTTCAAAAATTATATAGGCCAGGGTTATTATGATACTATAACGCCTTCCGTTATCCTCAGAAATGTTTTTGAAAACCCGGGATGGTACACGCAATATACACCTTACCAGGCCGAGATTTCACAGGGGCGTTTGGAAAGTTTATTGAACTTTCAAACCATGGTAAGCGATCTTACAGGTTTGCCTATAGCCAATGCATCATTACTGGATGAAGCCACGGCGGCAGCGGAAGCTATGACCATGTTCTTTAACCTGCTTAACCGCGATCATGATCATATTGAAAGGGCAAAGTTTTTTGTTGATGAAGAAATTTTCCCACAAACAAAAGCTGTTTTAATAACGAGGGCAAAACCTGTTGGCATTGAACTGGTATTTGGCGATTATAAAACGGCTTCCATAGATAAATCTTTCTTTGGCGCAATTGTTCAATATCCCAATGATAAGGGTTCGATAGAAGATTATCGTGAGTTTATTCATGAAGTGCACAACAATAATGCTTTTGTGGTAATGGCCACAGATTTGCTTGCACTAACATTATTAACTTCTCCCGGAGAATTAGATGCAGATTGTGCGGTTGGCTCCGCCCAGCGTTTTGGCGTGCCGCTTGGTTATGGCGGGCCACATGCAGCCTTTTTTGCAGCGAAGGATGAATTTAAAAGAAACATCCCCGGCCGTATTATTGGTGTTAGCGTAGACGCGCAGGGCAACCGCGCTTTACGCATGGCTTTACAAACAAGGGAGCAGCATATAAAACGCGAAAAGGCTACATCCAATATTTGTACGGCGCAGGCTTTATTGGCCAATATGTCGGCAATGTATGCCGTGTACCATGGCGGCGAAGGCCTGAAAAATATTGCCAAACGCGTTGCGGTGCTTGCACAAATTGTAGCGGACAGTATTGAAGCAAGAGGCTTTCAGCTTATATCGCAAAACTATTTTGATACCATAACCGTTAAGGTTGATGATATAAAAGCTATAAAGGAAAAAGCGGAACGCCAGAAGATCAACCTCCGTTATATTGATAATAATTTGATTGGCATTTCCCTGGATGAAACCGTGATGGTGGATGATCTCTATGATCTCATTAACTGTTTTGAAAACGATACTGACCCGGTTGGTTTTGGCATTGAAGAAAACATCGAACCCGAACATATTCCTCCTTTTGCAAAAAGATCATCATCATTCTTAACACATCCTGTTTTTAATATGCATCGCAGCGAAAGCCAGATGATGCGTTATATAAAATGTTTGGAGAATAAAGACCTTTCTTTAAACACTTCCATGATCTCTTTGGGAAGCTGCACCATGAAATTAAATGCAGCAACAGAAATGATACCACTAAGCTGGAACCACTGGAGTAAAATACATCCGTTTGTGCCACAAGAACAGGCGGGCGGTTACCAGTTAATGATTGAAGAACTGGAAGATTATTTAAGCGAGATAACTGCATTCGATGCCTGCAGCCTGCAACCGAACAGCGGCGCACAGGGCGAATATGCCGGTTTATTAACTATAAAAGCTTACCATGAAAGCAGGGGCGAAGCGCATAGAAATATAATGTTGATTCCTATTTCGGCACATGGCACCAATCCTGCATCGGCTGTAATGGCGGGCATGAAAGTAGTAGTAGTAAAGGCTTTGGAAAATGGTTATATTGATGTAAATGACCTGAAAGCAAAAGCCGAACAGCATGCAGCTAATCTTGCCGGTATTATGATCACTTACCCAAGTACCTATGGCGTGTACGAAGAAACGGTGAAAGAAATTACAGAAATCGTACATGTGCATGGTGGGCAGGTGTATATGGATGGCGCTAATATGAATGCGCAGGTTGGCTTAACGGCACCGGGTTTAATTGGCGCCGATGTTTGCCATCTTAACCTCCATAAAACATTTGCTATTCCGCATGGCGGTGGCGGCCCCGGCATGGGCCCCATTTGCTGCAAAGAACATTTGAAACCGTTTTTACCAGGCAATCCGGCTAACGGTCAACCATCAACGGGTAACAGCGTAAGCGCTGCGCCTTATGGTTCGGCCTCCATTTTATTAATCAGTTATGCTTACATAAGATTATTGGGTAGAGATGGTGTGAAGAAAGCAAGTGAATATGCTATTTTAAATGCCAACTATATGCGGGCAAGGTTACAGGAAGCCTTTGATGTTTTATACCTTGGAACGAACGGCACCTGTGCACATGAATTTATTGTTGACCTGCGCCCGTTTAAAAAATCTGCAGAAGTGGAAGCCGAAGATGTTGCCAAGCGTCTAATGGATTATGGATTTCATGCGCCTACCTTAAGTTTTCCTGTTCCGGGCACCATTATGATAGAACCAACGGAAAGTGAAGATAAGGCAGAGCTTGACCGTTTTTGTGATGCGTTGCTCATCATTCGTGATGAGATAAGAAATGTTGAAGAAGGTAAGGCTAATAAAAAAGATAATGCTTTAAAAAATGCGCCACATACGCAGGCAACAGTTTGTGCAGATGAATGGAGCCATGCTTATACAAGAAAGGAAGCGGCCTTCCCCTTATACTATGTTACACAAAATAAATTCTGGCCTTCTGTAGCAAGGGTGAATAACACTTATGGCGACAGGAACCTTATATGCACCTGCGAGCCGGTAAGCGCTTATGCAACTGAAGCTGCGGAATAATGGCTAATCAAGTGAGCCGATAATCTTATCTATATTCAGGCTGTTGGCCATAGCCGTGAATATGGAATAATAAACGCCTTTATTATCAAAAAGGTCTTCGTGCGTTCCAACTTCTGCAACATGCCCTTTCTCTAATACAACAATATGATCTGCATCAATAATCTGCGAAATGCTGTGCGATATAATGATAACAGTCCTGTCTTTTTTAATAGCATCGAGGCTGTTCTTTATTTGTTCTGTTGCAATGGCATCGAGGCTTGCAGTAGGTTCATCCAAAAAAATAATGGGCGGGTCTTTTAAAAATAACCTTGCGATGGCAATGCGCTGCTGTTGCCCGCCCGATAATAATTTTGCTTCCGATTCATAGCCCTTCGGCAAATCCATAATCTGCTCATGTATGTAGGCTTTTTTTGCCGCATCAATTATTTCTTCGCGTGTTGCATCTGTTTTTCCATACTGAATATTCTCAGCAATACTCCCGTTAAAAATGTGGTTCTTCTGCAATACAAGGCCAATGTTTTTTCTTAGCGCCTGTGTATCATAATCGGTAAGATTAATATCGTCCAATAATATTTCACCGCTTTCCGGTTCATAAAATTTATCCAGTAAATTAATAATGGTACTTTTTCCGGCGCCGCTTAAACCAACCAACGCCGTAGTTTGGCCGGCGGGTATTTCAAACGAAATATTAGATAACGCTTTTGTTCCGTTGGGATATTGAAAATCTACATTAATGAGTTTGAAATAACCGTTTACTTTTTGGGGAATATAATCGCCGCTTGATTCTGTTTCATTATCTGCTTCCAGGATATCAAAAAAGCCTTCAGAGTAAATCAATGCATCATTCAATTCATCATAAATACGATGCAGTTGCCGTATAGGGCTTGATACGTTGCCAAATAGCATAACATGATACATGATGGCGCCAATGGTCATGTTTCCATTCAATACAAAATAAGCAGTAAGAATAATAATGATAACTACGCCAATCTGCTCGATAAAGCTTTTAATGCTGTCGAATATAAAATTCGTTTTGCGTGTTTGCATCTGGTTCTCCGTCATATCATATTGAATTGTTTTATGACGTTCTGCTTCCAGCGGTTCACGAATAAAAGATTTGATTACTGTAATCGACTCGATAAGGCTGATGATAGAACTGCTTTTTACTTCACGGTACCGGCGCATCTTTCTCCTGAACCCGCCTAATTTATATGCCTGCTGCTGGCTTACAAAAAAATAAACCGGCACAATGCACAAGCTTACCAAACCCACATAAAAATTAGCATAAAACATAAAGAATAAAGCCACAATGGCATTGGCAAATAAGGGCAGGATATCAATAAAAAAATTTTGAACCAGTCTTGTTAAGCTGCTTATGCCCAAATCAATTCTTGTCTGCAATTTGCCGCTGTCATTATCTGATGAAGTATAAAAG
>JAEWBD010000357.1 GCA_023391315.1 Bacteroidota bacterium
GTGTTAATGCCCGTTAAGCCGGGACGGCCAACGCCGGTGGTGTTACCCACCCAAACCACCACGCAATATTTTGGTGTGAAGCCAACTGCCCAGCCATCACGAAAGCCAAAGCTCGTTCCTGTTTTCCATGCTATGCGCTGCGCCGATTGAAACATTCCCCATAAGCCTTCTTCTCCCGGCCGCATCACTTCGTTCATAGCATTGAATGTGTGCCACAATGAAGTGTAGTCAAACGGCTTAACGGTCTCTATTGACTGTGGACTGTTGTCTATTGACCGTTGATCATATCGCGGCATAAACCAATCCTCCGCATTCCATTTGCCTTTGTTTTGCTGTTGATGCAAATACATTCTTGCCATGCTTGCATACACCCCGCACAGTTCGTACGGTGAAATTTCACAGCCTCCCAATATCAGGCTCATTCCATAAAAACCAGGCGGATGATCAAGCGTTGTAAACCCACATTGCTTTAATACATTATAAAAACGCTGAAACCGATATTGCTGCAGCATTTTAACGGCAGGAATATTCAGGCTTCTTGCCAATGCACGGTTAGCAGGCACCGCGCCATCATAACCCAAATCAAAATTTTGCGGCGCATAACCATTTATTTGCGTAGGAATATCAGGCACCAATTGTTGCGGCAGCATTTTCCCTTCACTTAATAAAGAAGCATATAGCAAAGGTTTCAAAGTGCTGCCGGGACTACGTTTGCTCGCCAGCACATCAACATAACTTTCTGCAGATGAATCTGCAGGCGTATAAATGTTGCCGATATAAGAGAGTATGCTGCCGCTTTCAACATCAACCACCATTGCTGCTGCATTGTTTATCTGGTTTGATTGCAATTGCCGGTGATGCCGGTTAAGAATATCATTTACCTGCATTTGCAGGTTAATATCTATTGTTGTTTGAATACCTGTTGGGATATTTTTATTGGAAGATAATTGCTGCGCAACAATATCTTTCCTGAACCTGTTCAGCAAATGCGGCGCAAATTGAGGAAGCGGTTTTGGTTCGCCGGGTAATGGCTCCGATTTTGAAAGCGCTGCGGTAGTTGAATCAATAATATTTGCAGCGGCCAGTTTATCCAATAAAAAATTTCTTTTCCTTAATAATTCCTGCTGGTTTTTTCCGGGCCGCACCAGCGACGGTGCGTTAGGCAAAACGGCCAGCGCAGCCATTTCGCCCCAGCTTAGTTGTTCAGGGCTTCGTTCAAAATAGCGCCAGGCCGCGGCATCCAGCCCAACTATATTGCTGCCGAATGGGGCATTGGACGCATATAAAGCGAGCACAGTTTTTTTGCGATGAGTGAATTCTAATCTTACAGCTAAAATGCTTTCAATAAGCTTATTAAATATATTCCTGTTTTGAGCGCCGCGGCTTAAGCGTATAACCTGCATGGTTAGTGTGCTGGCGCCACTTACCGTTGACCGCGATCTTATGTTTTGAACAAATGCTCTTGCAAAAGCAACCGGGTCAACACCAGGATGATAATAGAACCTTTTATCTTCGAATGTCGTAATGCATTTGGCAAATTTATCGGGGACCTTTTCATTAAAAGGAAAACGCCACTGGCCGTCTTCGGCAATGGATGCATTTAAGAGGTTACCATCTTTATCTTCTATAACATAACTGGCTGGGGCGGGAAATAAGTTTGCAGGCAAACAAAGGCAAAACCATATGAAAAAAACCAAGATAATGCCCAGAAAAACTTTTATACGCAGGGGTAGTGCTGTTAATTTGTTTTGCAGGCGGTACACAGGTACGAATGTACATACAAAAAAAATCCCCCGGCAGAAACCGGGGGTAGTCAGGCACGGGGTTTTTCATGTAAAGCGTTTAACTATCATTTATACCTCGTACATTGATTCTGATTCCCCTTTAATTTCATTATATTTATCTTTTGCACGATTTACAAGATCATTAGCCCGGGTTTTTACTTTGCCATAAGTTTCAGAAACTTCACCGGCAAATTCGTCATAACTATCTTTAATACCCTGCGCCCTTCTTGATATTTTTTTACGGGTTTCTTCCCCGCTTTCCGGTGCAAATAAAACACCAAGCAAAATACCAACGAGCACACCATTCATAAATGTTCTGAAATGCATAAATCAAATTTTAGTATTAATGAATACAACTCTAAAATCAAGCCATATTAATCCTGGTCTGGTAAAACCCTGCTTTTTCCCACAAACGCTGCAATTGAACAACTAATACCTAAACAAATAATGCCACTTAATACCATAACTAATAGTTTTATGTGGAACAGTATTGAAAATTTCATGCCCAGACCTTATATCCTGTAATTACGGCATGAATAAAAAAATCAAAGAGCTTTGTGGGAAAACTACTCCACACAAAATAACATCAATTTACTTTAACCAGCTTCTCTGTATTTTTTTGTACATAAGATTTAACAAGCGTCCTGATCATTTCATTTTCAGGATAAGTTGTGAGATAGGTTTTTAAATGAGCCGGGTCAAATGACTCGTTGTCATGCGGCAATAAACCCATTCCATAAAATTTTCCATTTTCCACCAGTACACAGCTTTTTTGATTGCCGGTGGCAGGCGATTCTATAATGGCAAATGTGCCCATGTTTTTCTGCAGAAAGTTTACAGCCTGAATAACTTTTTCATTATACAATTCGCAGGTAATGGTGGCAGGTATATGTAATTGTTTTTGCAGGAAACATAAAGCCGGGTGCAATTCAAACTGCTTTACCATTTTCCACAACGCACGATGTGCATCGCCCAGCAGCGTGAAGCGGGCCACAGGTTCGGTATGTTTTCTTTTTTTATCAATGGCAAGGCGAAGAAAACCTGCAGAATCTTCAAAGAGATAAATACCATAAAACTGTTCAGCCCGTTTCTGGCTGAAGTTATATTCCGGCCAGTATTTTTTTATTTCTACGCTTTCAAGAATGAAAGCTGTAAACTCAGTGGGGCATTCTGTAAATGTTACTTCATAAATATTCCGTAAAAATTCCTGCCGTTTTTTTCCGGGGTTCAATCCTGTAAAATGGCTAAGCACACGCTTCTTTAAATTCTTGGCCTTGCCCACATAAATTATTTTCCCTTTGGCATTGTGGAAATAATAAACACCCGGCACATAAGGCAGTTTCTGGATACTTTCCTTGGGAAGATTGGGCGGGAGAATTTGTTCATGATTATCTTTTTTCAGAAAATCTTTAATAATCTTTTCACCGCCTTCTTTTAATATTTTCTGAAACAAAATGGCTGTTGCATCTGCATCGCCACCGGCACGGTGGCGGTTTACAACCGGTATTTCCAATACCTGACAAAGATGCCCCAGGCCATATTTAGCCATACCGGGGAATGCTTTACGGCTGAGCTTAAGGGTGCATAGTTTTTTAGGCAGCCAGTGATAACCATTTTCCTGCAAATGATGCCGGATGAAAGTATAATCGAAGTTTACATTATGTGCTATAAAAATACGGTTGCTTAAAAGGTTATGAATATGCTGCGCCACTTCAGAGAAAGATGGTGCAGTTGCAACTGCATCATTACTGATGCCGGTAAGGTAAGTAATGAAAGAAGGAATGGGATAGCCGGGATTAATAAGTGTTTCATACCGGCCTTCCACTTCGGTGCCATTATGCAAAACAATTGCTATTTCGGTAATACCGTTTTGCGCAGGATGGCTTCCCGTAGTTTCTATGTCAACAATAGCATACACGCTACAAAGTAAAAATTAAAAAAGAAAAAGCAAAAAAGTGTTTACATGCTTACATAAGCAAGGTTAAGAAAGCATATTATTTTGATTAAAACAATATGCTATCCAGCTGTTTCATTTATCTGACAATTAAAAGCAGTTAAGTATTTTTGCGCCCTTGTTGCTGCACAACATTATGCAGCACAAGGGAGTGACACAACCGGGCTGCCACCTGTACTTCAGCCGGTAACAAAAAAAATAAAAATCATTAAGAGCGAAGCGATTAATAATTAAACATGGAATTATCAAAAAATTTTAATCATACGGAAGCTGAGGCAAAATGGTATGCACACTGGATTGAAAAGAAATATTTCAGCAGCACGCCGGATGAAAGGGAGCCTTATACGATTGTAATACCGCCGCCAAACGTAACCGGCGTGCTGCACATGGGCCATGCCTTAAACAATACCATCCAGGACGTATTGATTCGCCACGCCCGCATGCACGGTAAAAATGCCTGCTGGGTGCCGGGCACAGACCATGCCTCTATTGCCACTGAAGCCAAAGTGGTGCAAATGCTGCGTGAAAGAAACATTACAAAAGCTTCCTTAAGCCGCCAAGAGTTTTTGAAATATGCCTGGGAATGGAAAGATAAATATGGCGGCATTATTCTTCAACAGCTTAGAAAACTCGGCTGCAGCGCCGATTGGGACCGCACCACTTTTACGATGGACGATCACTATTATAAAACAGTGATTAAAGTGTTTGTTGACTTGTATAACAAAGGCCTTATTTATCGCGGCGAACGCATGATAAACTGGGATGTGAAAGCCAAAACAGCGCTGAGCGATGAAGAGGTTATTTACAAAGAAACCAACAGTAAATTATATTATGTAAGGTATAATGTAATTGAAGAATCGGCTGTAGGGCTGCACGACCTGGCTTCCCCGGGCAGTATTGTAATTGCCACCGTTCGCCCGGAAACAATATTGGGCGATACGGCTATTTGTGTAAGCCCCAAAGATGAACGTTATAAACATTTGGTTGGCAAAACGGCATTGGTGCCTTTAATCAACCGGCGCATTCCCATTATCGCCGATGATTATGTGGAAATGGAATTTGGTACTGGGGCACTGAAAATTACGCCGGCACATGATATGAACGATTATAACATCGGTAAAAAATATGGCCTTGAGGTAATTGATATTTTGAATGATGACGGCACGTTGAGTGAAGCTGCGCAGTTATTTGTTGGCGAAGACAGGTTTGAAGCCCGCAAAAAAATGGTAGCAGCGCTGGAAGAAGCCAAACATATTGTAAAGATTGAAGATTATAAAAACCAGGTGGGTTACAGTGAGCGTAGCGATGCAGTGGTAGAGCCAAAACTAAGTTTACAATGGTGGCTCAGTATGAAAAAATTAAGTGAGCCTGCTTTAAAAGCCGTATTGGATGAAACGATAAAATTCTTTCCACCCAAATATGTAAACACATATAGGTATTGGATGGAGAATGTAAAAGACTGGTGTGTGAGCCGCCAGCTTTGGTGGGGCCAGCGCATTCCTGCCTGGTATGATGAAGAAGGAAATTTTTATGTGGCGGAGAGTGAGGAGGAAGCTTTACAACAGGCTATGAGTCGTGAGCCGCGAGCTGCGAGAAAAGAAGGCTCACAGCCCGAAGCTCGAAGCTCGAAGCTGATTCAGGATGAAGACGTATTGGATACCTGGTTCTCTTCATGGCTTTGGCCGATGGAAGTGTTTAGAGGTTTATCTGATCCAGGCAATAAAGACATTGAATATTATTATCCCACACAAACATTGGTTACCGCGCCGGAAATAATTTTCTTTTGGGTGGCAAGGATGATCATAAGCGGGTACGAATACAAGCACGAAAAGCCTTTCAGCAATGTTTATTTCACCGGTATTGTGCGGGATGAACTGGGCAGAAAGATGAGTAAAAGTTTAGGTAATTCGCCAGACCTGTTGGCGCTGATAGATAAATATGGTGCGGATGCCGTTCGCTTTGGCATACTCATCTCCTCTCCCGCCGGCAACGATTTATTGTTTGATGTAAAAGAAGAAAGCACATTAAAACAAGGCAGCTTCTTCATCAATAAAATATGGAACGCAATGAAGCTGGTGAAGATGTGGGAAAGCCGGTCAACAGCCAACAGTCAACAGTCAACCGAAAACTTCGCCGTTACATGGTTTGAACAAAGATTGAATGAAGCCAAACTTGAAATAGAAAAGTTATATGAACAATTTAAATTAAGCGAAGCTTTAAAAACAATTTATTCTTTGATATGGGATGATTTCTGCAGCTGGTATCTCGAATGGATTAAACCAGGCTTTGAACAGCCCATTGATGCCGGTGTTTATAATAAAACCATTGAATTTTTTGAAGAGTTGATGCAACTCCTGCATCCATTCATGCCGTTTGTTACAGAAGAAATTTATCATTTACTGCGGGATCATAATGATGATATTTGTGTGAAGCAGTCAATGGTGGATAATCAATGGTCAATGGAAGTTTTACGGCAGGGACACTTGTTGAAGAATGTAATTACTACTATCCGCGATGCCAGGAATAAGAATAACATCAAGCCAAAAGAAAGCATTGAGTTATTTATTCAATCGGCCAACAAAGAAACATATACCAGCTTTGAAGAAATTTTAAAGAAGCAGGTGAATGCGGCTTCTCTTTCATTCACCCAGGAAAACATTACAGGTTCAATTGTCACGACCAATGAGGAAGATAAATTCTACATCAAGAGTGAACAGCAGGCAGATACGGCCACATTAAAAGCGGAGCTTGAAAAAGACCTTGTTTACCAGAAAAATTTTTTACAATCGGTACAAAAAAAATTGAACAATGAACGTTTTGTACAAAATGCAAAACCGGAAATTGTTGAACTGGAAAGAAAGAAGCAGGCTGATGCCGAAGCAAGAATTAAAACACTGCAAGAAAGTTTGAAGAATCTTATCTAAACAGGATTAATAAATCATTGAAATTTTAAATGTTGAAACTTTTAAACATCAAAATTTTTAAAAGCATCTTAATTGCAGGATGCTTTTTTATTGGTTTAAAAACCAATGCGCAAAACTGGGATATTAATTTATTGAGGGATATTAATCCCCAACATCCCAATTCATTTGTATGGAAAGGTGTTTCGAGCTCTGCTTACCCTGTAAGCATTGCAGTGCCGGTTAGCTTGTTTGTTGAAAGTAAGATCACTCACAACAAAAAGAATGAGTATAAAGCTTATGAAATTGCGGGCAGCGTAGTT
Source organism: Bacteroidota bacterium (assembly GCA_023391315.1). GTDB lineage: Bacteria > Bacteroidota > Bacteroidia > Chitinophagales > Chitinophagaceae > Parafilimonas. The sequence continues at coordinate 6,962 of JAEWBD010000357.1, forward strand.
ATTGCTGCCGGCGCTACAACCATTATGAAGCAGGTATTCGACCGGCAACGGCCTTTTCAAAAATACAACGATGTTTATCCGTACAAATATGAAGATGGAAAGTCATTTCCTTCGGGGCACGTAACCTTGGCTTTTGCAGCGGCAACAAGTGTTTCGTTGCAATATAAAAAATGGTACATTGTTGTGCCTGCTTATGCCTGGGCCGCCGGTGTTGGTTACTCAAGATTGTATTTAGGCGAACATTATCCTACTGATGTAATCGGAGGCGCAGTTATCGGTGCCGGCAGCGCATTCATATCACACTGGATCAGCAAAAAAATTTTCAAGTAAAATGGCTTCGGATATAATAATTCGCAGGGCAACAGCAGCAGATATAAACACCATACATGCAATGGCGCATACAATCTGGCCGCCAACATTTGGAGATATACTTTCTGCTGAACAAATAAATTATATGCTGAACCTTATTTACAGCAAGCCATCATTACAAAGCCAGGCACAGCAGGGCCATATCTTTTTACTGGCAGAAGCGCATGGTAATCCCGTTGCTTATACTGATTACAGTTTGCTTAAAAACACCATTTATAAACTCAATAAGATTTACATTCTTCCATCACACCAGGGAAAAGGCATTGACAGGTTGCTGATTGAATACATCATTGAATCGATACAAAAAGAAAATGCAACAGCATTGTTACTGAATGTAAACCGCCATAACAAAGCAAAGGATATGTATGAACGGCTGGGTTTTAAAGTAATTGGTGAAGAAGATATTGATATTGGCTCAGGTTATTTTATGAATGATTATATCATGGAAAAGAAATTAAAGTAGCAGTTTACCTGTTATATGCAGTCCCGTCATGCAAAATATCCTATGCTGAAAATGAACATTAACTGTATCGAAACCGGACACCTTAATTGTATATTGTTTTACTAACTAATTGCTTTTCAATACTTGTGTTAATTGGTACATCTTTCTTATACTTGAGGTACATTAAATTAATCTGCATGATAGAATTACAACATCTTTCAAAATGGATAACAATAGGCGGCGCTAAAACTTATCTTCTGAAAGATATAAATCTTACGATTCAACAAGGCGAATTTGTTTCTGTAATGGGCCCTTCCGGTTCGGGAAAATCTACTTTATTAAATGTACTGGGCATGCTGGATGAATTTAATGAAGGCGATTATTTCTTTATGGGAGAGCATGTAAATAAATTGAAAGAAAAACATCGTTCCCAATTGTACAAACAATATATCGGTTTTGTTTTCCAGGCTTATCATCTTATTGATGAATTGACAGTATATGAAAATATTGAAACGCCTTTAATTTACCAGAACTCCAAAACATCTGAGAGAAAAGCCATCGTGGCAGATATACTCGACCGTTTTAATATCGTTGGTAAAAAAGATCTTTTTCCAACGCAGTTAAGCGGTGGCCAGCAACAGTTGGTGGGCATAGCAAGGGCGCTTGTTGCCAATCCAAAATTATTATTGGCTGATGAGCCCACCGGCAACCTTAATTCCAAACAAGGCGAGGAAATAATGGAATTATTTAAAACGCTGAATGAAGAAGATGGCGTAACCATTATACAGGTAACCCATTCTGAAAAGAATGCTGAATATGGCTCCCGCATTATTAATTTATTAGATGGAAGAATTGAACAGTAAAAAGTATATGAAGAACCGGATTATGACAAGAACTACATTAATAGCATTGCTTACAATTATAAGCACAGCAATATTTGCACAGGCTGATTCCACAATGGCCAAACTTACATTGCAGCAATGCATACAATTAGCTTTAGAAAATAATAACGATGTGCAGCGAAGCGAAGTAACATCAGGCATTTCAAAGGCTAACTGGCAAAATGCAAAAGGTTATATGATTCCCACATTAAACGGAGATATAAGCCATGGTGTACAAAACGGCCGCAGCATTGATCCTTACACAAACTCTTATTCAAACCAAACGATCAGGTACGGCAATTATGGTTTAAACACCAGCCTTACACTGTTTAA
>JAEWBD010000389.1 GCA_023391315.1 Bacteroidota bacterium
TATGTCTGCAAATTTTTCTTCCAGCATCGGCACATAGGTTTCATAATCACCATGACTTATATCAGCCTGCAACAGTTTATCCATGAAGAAGAAAAACTGTTTGCGGCATACATCTTTGCCGGATGGAATTTCGAGGCGGTGAAACGGCTGCTGTACAATTTTTTCGATCTGCTTTAAGCGGTACATTTCACGCGTATGTACAATGCTCATGCTTATACCCGTATTGCCGGCACGGCCTGTTCTTCCGCTGCGGTGCGTATATACTTCAACATCATCCGGCAATTCGTAATTGATGACATGGGTAATACCCTGCACGTCAATACCACGCGCTGCTACGTCTGTTGCTATCAGCAATTGCAAACTTTTATCACGAAACTGGCCCATCACTTTATCACGCTGGCCCTGTGTTAAATCGCCATGTAAGGCATCAATATCATATCCTTCCCGTGTGAGCTTTTCAGCAATCTCCTGCGCATCGGCTTTTGTGCGGGTAAATATCAAGCCATAAATACCCGGATTGAAATCAATCAACCGTTTCAGTGTTTCATAACGGTTTTGCGCAGATGTTACAAAATATTGGTGATCGATGTTTTTGTTACCGGTGTTAGCCTTACCAACCGTTACTTCAACCGGCTCGTTCATATAACGGCGGCTTACCTTTCTTATTTCAGGTGGCATGGTTGCGCTGAACAGCCAGGTGGCTTCACGGTTAGGCGTATTCTGCAAAATAAATTCGATGTCATCCTGGAAACCCATATTCAGCATTTCATCTGCTTCATCCAGCACCACATATTTTATTTGTTCCAGGTTGATGGCTTTGCGTTCAATCAGGTCAATTAAACGGCCTGGCGTTGCCACTACCAACTGTACCCCTTTTTTAATATCTTTTATTTGCATGCCAATGCTTGCGCCCCCATATACGGCCACCACGTGCATGCCACGAACCCGTTTTTTAAATATTTCTATTTCGTTTACAATCTGTATGCACAATTCCCTCGTAGGGCAAACAATTAATGCCTGAGGATATTTGTCGGCTACGGCCACAAGCTGCAGCAAAGGCAGGCCAAACGCTGCTGTTTTACCGGTACCTGTTTGAGCAAGGCCTATAAAATCTTTTGTACCGCTTAATAAAACCGGTATTGCTTTTTCCTGTATTGCCGTTGGGTTTTCAAATCCTAATTCCGTTATGGATGCGAGCAAATGCTCATTCAACCCTAATTCTTCAAAACTTGCCATCATAAAAATTTGCGCAAAGGTAAATGAATTGTGAGTGGTGAAGATATTTATCAGACACAGATCTATAAACGAAAATCTATGCATGTATGGCTTAGGCCTTAAGTAAACAGTATTAGATGATGAATAATGAATGTGTATTTTTATCGCGACAATAAATTGATATGAATGACCTGAAACTTTTCATGGTAATTATCGGCTGCACGCCAAAGGGCAGGTTTACAGAACAGCATGATGTGTTTTTTGGAATTGGAAAAACCTTGCATGAACTGGTTGATCAAATGATTGATTTCTGGAAAGAGGCAGAAGGTAAAATCCATATTGATGCATGGCGGCAAATAAAAAATGTGGATGGCTATGTAGTCGAAATAAAGGAAAGAAGCAATGTTGTTAATGAAGCCAGGCTAAAATTATTCTTTATAAATCTTGGCGGTTACAAAGAAAACGAGTTTGAAGAATATCATTATAAAATTGTAACGGCAGCAAAAGATAAGGGTGAAGCCATCCGCAAATCGAAACAAACTGCTTTTTACAAGCATTGTGGTTTTAAGGGTGCGGAAAGCCATGTTGATGATAAATATGGTATTGATGTGGATGACCTGTATGAAATTGAAGATATATTGCCGGCGGATACAAAAGAAAAATATTCAATAAGTCTTTTGCCGGCTGAAAACGCATTGAATGATGCGTTGCACATTGGTTATCTTAAACTTGACAAACTAAAAAATAGCGCGGTTTAACAGATTGATTAACCTTGTGCGGCATTCTATCTTACCAATAATTTTTACCTTCCGCCTTTAAAACGATTGTTATGGCACATATTCTCAACGATGCTGAAGTAAATGCTTTTAACCGCGATGGTTACGTGATTGTAAAAAGCTTTTTTACAAAACCTGAAATTGATAAACTTTATCATATTGCAGTAAGCGATGATGTAGTAAAAAATAATGCGCTCGACCTGAACGATCAAACAGGCAAGAAAACAAAACTTACTTTATGGTTTACGCCCGGCGATGATGTGTATAGCTGTGTTTTGCGCAGCGCACGCATGGTGCATTCCGTTGCAAAATTATTAGACAGCGATGCGCCTGTTTGTCATTTTCATACAAAACTGATGCAGAAAGAACCAAAGGTGGGCGGCGCATGGGAATGGCACCAGGACTATGGCTACTGGTATAAAAACCAGTTTTTGTTTCCGGACCAGTTGGTGAGCGTAATGGTGGCTTTAACAGAGGCCAATAAAGCCAATGGTTGTTTACAGGTAATAAAAGGCTCGCATAAATTGGGCAGGGTAAATCATGGGTTTGCGGGTGAACAGGTTGGCGCTGATATGACGATGGTAAACAATGCACTTAAAACAATGGAGCATGTGTATGTGGAATTAGAGCCGGGCGATGCACTGTTTTTTCACAGCAATATTTTACATCGCTCAGAAGCCAATACAAGTGATAAGCCAAGATGGAGCTTAATTTCCTGTTACAATTCTTTATCTAATCCTGCCTATAACGATGAAAGCACATCGTGGAAAGAACCCGTAAAAGTTTTGCCGGATGATGCATTGATGAACGATAGTGCAGGAAGCGCATCATTACAAGGCGACTTTTTAAAGAAAGAACAAGACCCGGCGCTGAAAGAAACCGGCTGGGAAAAAGAAGTGGCAACTACCTGATCAGAATAAATTATACCGCAGAGAGATAGGAGCTAACAGAGGTTTCTTTATTGATAATTTTTCCTGTCTGTTTTTTCTCTGTTCAAAAATAATAATGATTACAACTCTGTATGCTTCGTTTTTACTTCCTTTCCATAAAAAATACTGGCGTGGTTATTAAAATCTTCGGCTGAATCGGTGGTATAAAACTGAACAGCTTTATTTTTTGTAAGCTGTGTTTCTATTTCAGCATGGCGGTACAAATAATCTTTAAGACTTGCTGCAACAATTTCGGCTTGTGTAATTACACTAATGCCATCCGGCAAAAACTTTTCGATCCTTTTTTTTATTAATGGATAATGCGTACAGGCCAGCAATATTGTATCAATCTTATCATCCTGCTGCAATAGTTCGTTAATATATTTCTGAATGAAATAATCTGCCGCTTCATTTTCAAATTCGTTGTTCTCAATCAGCGGCACAAGCATTGGGCAGGCTTGTTGCACAACTTTTATCTGGGGAAAAAATTTATTTATTTCTATCAGGTAAGACTGCGATTGCACCGTACCGCTCGTTGCCATTATACCCACATGGTTCGTCGTAGAATAATTACCAATGATTTCTGTTGTCGGTCTTATTACACCCAATATCTTTTTACCTGGGAATCTTTTATCTAAATCGTTTTGCTGTATCGTGCGCAATGCCTTTGCAGATGCAGTATTACAAGCAAGTATAATTAACGGGCAGTTTTGTTTAAACAGCCAGCTTACGCATTGTAATGTATATTGATAAACGGTTTCAAAAGAACGGTTGCCATAAGGCGCCCTGCCGTTGTCGCCAAGATAGATATAATCATATTGGGGTAAATGTTTTGTAAATTCTTTCAAAACTGTAAGGCCGCCATAACCTGAATCAAAAACACCAATTGGAGCTTGCATATAATTCAAAAATAAATGCCTTATGATTATTCAAATTTTAAAGCCTGCAAAACTTTTGTGGTAACTAATAACTGGCCGGTATGCCGCATGGTGTGTTCAGCCGAGTGAAACAATAAACCCATTACAGTGGAAGGTATTTGTTTGCGGCCTACATATCTTACTTCAGTTAATGTGCTCTCATCTGTTTGCTTTAATTGTTCGATTGACCTTTCTGTTTGCTGATGCAAATGTTCCAGCAGAAATGCCAGCGTTACAGCTTCGTCTTCTTTGCCTTCACTTTTTAAATAAGCAAGCTGCGATTCGTTTAATGCTTCGCCCTTTGCATAAGTAAATAGCCTGTCTTGTACGCCGGCAATATGTTGCAAATGAAAACCAACGGAAGCAAGCATTGCAAACCTTTTCCATAATAAATCTTCATTAAAATCAAGCAGGATTGTATTTATTTCTTCAACGGCCTGCAAGAGTGCATGCGCTACCGGCTGCAACAACGGTGGTATGGAAGGCAGCGGGCCTCTTAACCAAACTTCGGGTAATTTTTCCTGGCTCATAGTAATTAAATAATGATATAGTTTAATAAAAACTCACAGGTGCACAAGTTCACAAGTTTATTTCAAATTCCCAATTCCTGCTTCTTACCTTTCAACTTATCAATTATTCAATTTAATCGTTCATCCAACTTATACTAACAAACATTTGCTTTGTTATAACGATCATTTATTTTTTAAATCAATAAAAAAAATTTCATTTTTTTATCACCAGCATTTTATATTTGTTGCTCAAAGCAAGCAAATGTTTAATCCTTCTTCAATGTGTTGTTGTATGTGTTATATCTCAAAGGGGAAGGGACTTGTATTGCGATAATTCAAAATAAAAAACGCAAAAAATTATATAAAGCCTTCTCCATAAGAGAAGGCTTTTTGTTTTAAAACACTATTATCAACAACAGCAAAATGACCAATACATCAACAGAGGCACGAAGCGCAAACACAGGTAAGATTTATTTTATCGGCTCGGGGCCAGGCAACCCAGACCTTATTACTGTTAAGGGCGCTAACCTGCTGGCACAGGCTGAAGTGATTATTACAGACAGGCTGGCCGGCGATGAGATCATCGGGCGTTATGCCAATCCTGATGCAATTATTATTGATGTGGGCAAACAGGGCGGTAATGAAAAATCATACAAACAATCCGATATAAATAAACTGCTCATTCAGTTTGCTAACCTGTATGAAAAAGTGGTGAGATTAAAAGGTGGTGATATTGCTTTCTTCTCCAATGTTTATGATGAATTGCAAACACTCGCTGATCATAATATAGCTTATGAAATCGTTCCCGGCATTACAGCCGCATCAGGCGCATCAGCATTTACAGGCGTGCCTTTAACGGCAAGAGGTTTTGCCAGTGGTGTTAAATTGTTGACGCATTTTAATAACAGTATTATTAATAAAGAAAGCTGGAAGCAACTGGCTGCGTTTAAAGAAACACTCGTTTTTTATATGAGCAGTAACAACCTTGCTTCAATAATTGAACAGCTTATTAAGGCAGGCGCCGATACCTCAATACCTTTTCTTGTAATTGAACAGGCCACAACGCCTAACCAGCGTGTGCATGCATTTACGCTGCAATCTTTTCCCGCAGAACCCATTCAGTTTAACAGTCCTTCCATTGTAATAATGGGAAAGGTGGCAGGATTGCATGAAAACTTTGCATGGTATAAAAACAATAGCGTTGCCGGTGAAAATTATTTCCGCAGTGTTGAAGCAGCATCGGCATATCTTAAAATAAATCCATTTATCACCAGGCCTGTTGAAGGCGCACAAAAAATTACTGAAAATGTTGACTGAACAAAAATTCAAATCATTTAAAGATTTTATACAGGATTCGTCAAGGGATGAAATAATCTGGATGAGCGGTTACCTGGCAGGCCTGTCAGATAAACATACCACCGCAGCGCCGCCAACACCACCTGAGATTGTTGCATCAACAGAAAAACTGGTTATTACAGTTGTGTATGGAACAGAAACAGGCAATTCGAAAAAAATAGCTGCAAAACTTGCTTCTGTTTTAAAAAGCAAGCAGCATAAAGTAACGCTTAAAGCATTGGATCAATACAATGTTTCCAACCTGCAAAAAGAAAGCACACTGTATGTTGTGCTGAGCACACATGGCGATGGTGAAGCGCCGTCTGCAGCTAAAAAATTCTATGATCACCTATATGCAAAACAACATGATCTTTCTAATTTAAAATATGCGGTACTGGCGCTTGGCGATAGCTCTTACCCATTGTTTTGCAAGGCCGGTGAAGATGTAGATACACGCCTTGATGAACTCGGCGCCATAAGGCTTTTACCACTTGAAAAATCAGACCTTGATTTTTATCCCGTTTCGGAAGCATGGATAAGTAATATCGTGAATCACCTTCCCACAACAGCTAATTTGCTGGCACCAAAACCTCAGCCTAAACAAGCCAGAAATGGAAAACATTTTTATAAGGGCGTTGTAAAAACACACATCAATCTTAACGATAAAGGCTCATTAAAGGAAACATTTCATATTGAAATCGGCACGGAAGAAGCCATTTATTATTTGCCGGGTGATTCCTTGGGTATTGTGCCTGTAAATACCGATGAAGATGTGCTGGAAATATTAAACCTGCTTTCAGCAGATAAAAACAAAACGGTAACATATAAAGACGAGCAATTCACATTGTTTGATTTGTTTAAGACCAAGGTAAACATTCTGCATCTGCCTGTTCGCATCATCGAAAAATATGCAAAGCTTATTGAATCAGAATTGCCTTTGATAAGACTTGATCTTAAAAATATTTTAGCGCTTTATCCTTTAACAAAAAATGTTTTGCTGGAAGATTTTATCGCTATTCTCGAGCCTACTACACCAAGGCTATATTCTATTTCATCATCACCGTATGCGCATGGCAATAATGAAATTCATATCACGGTTGGCCGCAATAAATTTTGGGTGAATGATAAAGAAAAATATGGCTTTTGCAGTAGCCATTTCGCCGGTTTAAATGAAGGCGATGAAGTAAAGTTTTATATCAATTCAAACGATAACTTCCGCCTGCCGCTGCAGGATAAAGATGTAATTATGATCGGTCCCGGAACAGGCATTGCACCATTCCGTTCATTTCTTTTTCACAGGGACGATGAAAGCGCACCCGGAAGAAACTGGCTGTTTTTCGGAGATCAGCATTTTCATAAAGATTTCTTATACCAGAGCGAGTTGCTTTCTTTATTCGACTCCGGTTTGCTTACCAGGTTAAACACAGCTTTTTCAAGAGATCAGAAAGAAAAAATATACGTGCAGCATCGCATGCAGCAACAATCAAAAGAGCTATTCAACTGGATTGAAAGCGGCGCCTATATTTATATCTGCGGCTGCAAAGACACCATGGCGAAAGATGTTGAAGCAACATTGGTCAACATCATCAGTCAGGAAGCAAACATTAATGAAGAACAGGCAGCAGACTATTTAAGCAGGCTGGAAGATGAAGGAAGGTTTGCGAAAGACGTGTATTAAAGCAATCCGTTCTTACATAAGATTTACGTTAAAAAAATTTAACCGGTTAACATAACTCATACCACTAATGTCAGAATCAGTAGTAGAAAAAATAAAAAAAGAAAGTAAAGGCCTGCGCGGCACTTTAAAAGAAAGTTTATTGGATGAACATACAGGCGCTATACGCGAAAGCGACACAGCGCTTATAAAATTTCACGGTATGTATATGCAGGATGACCGTGACCGCAGGGATGAACGCGCTGAAAAAAAATTAGAGCGCTTATATTCTTATATGATCCGTTTACGTTTGCCGGGCGGCCTGCTTTCGGCAGAACAATGGATTGCCCTGCATGAAGTAACCAACAATTATACAACTGGTGTTATTAAAATTACAACAAGGCAAACCGTACAGTTGCATGGCATTTTAAAGCATCACATTAAGCCAACCATAAAAGATTTTAATACCGTTAAGCTCGACAGTATTGCAGCCTGTGGCGATGTAAACCGCAATGTTATTGCAAGCGCTCACCCGCGTTTCAGCGCTGTATATGAAGAAATATTTTCTTATGCAGGGAAACTGAGTAAGCTGTTATTGCCTAAAACACATGGTTATTACGAAATATGGCTTGATGAAGAAAAAATTTCTCCTGAACTTGAAAAGGATGAATTATACCAGGACAGGTATTTCCCGCGAAAATTCAAAATAGCTATTGCCATTCCGCCTTATAATGATGTGGATGTTTTTACAAACGATGTGGGCGTTATTGCAATTGTAGAAAACAACGAACTGGTGGGTTTCAATGTAAGCGCCGGCGGCGGCATGGGCGCCACGCATGGCAATGCCGAAACGTATCCAAGGCTTGCTTCCATGTTAGGCTTTGTAAAGAAAGACGATTTGTTTAAAGTGGTTTATGAAATAGCAACAACGCAAAGGGATTTTGGCAACAGGAGCGACAGAAAACTGGCCCGCCTTAAATACACTATTGACCGCATGGGTGTGGATGTATTTAAAAAAGAAGTGGAAACAAGAAGCGGCATACCATTCCAGCCTGAAAAAGAATATGAATTAACCATACGCCATGATGAATATGGCTGGCACAAAAACCATGAAGGACTTTATTATTATACCGCCTTTGTTGAAGCCGGCAGGGTATATGATGGCGATAAAGTGCAGTTTAAAAAAGCATTCTACGAGATAGCCAAAACGGGTAAAGCACAATTCAGGTTTACCTGCAATCAAAACATAATTATAAGCGATATAAAACCTGAAGACAAAGATGAAATTGAAAATATACTCCAGGATTATGGCGTAATACAGGTTACAAAAAATGCTTTGCCTGTACGGCGCAATGCTATTGCCTGCGTGGCTTTAAACACCTGCCCGCTTGCATTTGCCGAAGCACAGCGTTACCTTCCTTCATTAATAGATAAAATTGAAGATATTCTTGGCAGGTATAATTTAAATAACGAAGAACTGCACGTGCGTATGACAGGATGCCCCAACGGCTGCGGCAGGCCTTATGCTGCGGAAATTGGTTTTGTAGGCACTGCGCTTGGCAGGTATAATATTTATCTCGGCGCGGATGCATTAGGCAAGCGGTTAAACAAATTGTATAAAGAAAATCTTGATGAGCCGGAAATATTAAGCACGCTTGATGTGTTGCTTAAAGATTTTTCGGCCAACAAAAACTTCAATGAATCTTTCGGGGATTATGTTATAAGAAAAAAGATTGTGTAACAACTTATTCCGGCGCCAGCCGGCGAATGCAGGAATCGCCTATAATTTTCAGACAATTTTTTTGGGCAGGTTCTTTCTCGCCGGCCTGGCATCAATTTTTTAAATAAATATCTATGAGCGCTGATAAGAACAATCTCTTCCCGGTATTCTTCAAGCTCGAAGAATTGCGTGTGCTTATAATAGGCGCGGGAGAAATTGGCTATGAAAAACTAAATACCGTTTTAAATAATTCACCTGCAGCTAATGTTACTGTAGCTGCCAGTTTTATTAAAAAAGAAGTGCGGGAACTTGCTTTTCAACATAAGCATGTGCAGATAATACAAACTTCCTATCATGCAGAACTATTGGACAACAGCGATTTAATCATAGCTGCTGTTAATGATGTTGAACTGGCAGAACGTATAAGAAAGGAAGCAAAACAGAAAGGCAAATTGCTGAACGCAGCAGACAAGCCTTCACTTTGTGATTTTTACCTGGGTTCTGTTATCACCAAAGGCGATGTAAGAATTGCAATCTCAACCAATGGCAAATCGCCCACGCTGGCAAGAAGGCTAAAGGAGTTTTTTAATGAAGTATTGCCCGAAGAAATTGAAAGCCTTACCAACAATCTTAATACAATAAGGAACAATATTCAAAGCGGGCTGAAGGAAAGAATAAAGAAACTGAATGAAATTACAGCCTTGCTGGTTGAAGACAATGAGTAGGCTGTATGAGTATAATGAGCGCCCTGTATTATGTTCCAACCTTTATTAAAACACCAATGCCAATAACTGATTTCAACTGCAACCGCGGCGAATTTGCTTTGGGGCCAAATACGCGTACATCATCGTCATATATCATATCCACATTCCACGTTACGGCAAATTTTTTGCTAAACTTGGCTGCAAATAAATTCGTCATATATACATCCACATTAAAAGGATTGTGCTCATAATTGGAAAACAGGTCTATCCTTGAATTATAGGTTATCGTTTTAGTGAAATTACTGTTGAAGATAATCGTTCCAAAAGCACCAACCTGGCTTAAAAAATGCTTGCCGCTGTCAACGCCATAGGCGCCTATTCTTGAAAGTGTTGGGTTTAGCATTACAATCCATCTTGACGATACAGGCGAAACGAATATAGACAGGTTTTTTACCGGCTTATAATCAAATCCCGGGCTAAATAAAACATAGCCCGGCGAAAATGCAGTTGAAGAAAACACAGGATAGTCAGGATTTGCATAAGTATATCCGTCAAAAAACTGTGTTCGCAAACTAAATAATCCCGTAACAGAAACTTTTGAACCGAGATAATAACCGAGCTTGGATAAGAAATCAAGCCGGTCATCACTTTTACGCGTACCCAAAGTAGTTGTATGAATGTAGCCGATATTTATATCAAGATTATTATCCCAGGTAACCTTATCCTTTTTATAAAAGGCATGGGCATTGGCATACATATTCATGGTCACGGAAAAATTGTCACCACCTGCGGCCCAGTCTTTCAAAGCACTTTGGGCCACGTTTAAATTAAACATACCCCCCTTTATCCATTTCTTCTTAAGCGTATCAGGCACATCTTTTTTAATAGAGCGGCCCGCTTCGGTTTTAAGAATCGTTATAGTAGGATCCTGTGCCTTTGAACTAAAACCAATAAACAATATGAGGAATGCAAGAAACCATTTTCTCATCATGCTGCATGTATACTTGTGTTGCCCGAATGCTTACAAAAGTCTTAAAATAATTCTTGTATAATGTTCTATACATGTTAAAAAATTTTACCACAATTCTTTAACAAATTTTCATCAGTTTGTTTATAATAATTTCTTGATTACTTTTGCACCCACAAGGCGGATTTGTTTATTGTTCGGCCTTAAAAATTCAGAACTAATAAACGCACAAACTTCACCATTAAGTTTCCCTACGTTTATAATTCAGATTATTTTTTAGTTGCCGGCCAATTAACTCCGATAGAGCCAGGTTGTGTCACTCCCTTGTACTGCAGGTACCATGTGCATCTGCTGTTCTAATATCAAATTAACCGTATGAACATTAAAGAACTTTTAAACCAACGCATCTTAATAATTGATGGCGCCATGGGCACCATGATACAGCGTTATAAATTATCAGAAGCAGATTACCGCGGCGAACGTTTTAAAGATTGGGCTTCAGATATAAAAGGCAACAATGATTTGCTTTGCTTAACGCAGCCGCAAATTATTAAAGCCATACATAAAGAATACCTCGAAGCCGGTGCAGATATTATTGAAACAAACACATTTAATGCCCAACGCGTTTCACTTGCTGATTATAATATGCAATCATTGGCCTATGAAATAAATTTTGAAGCCGCAAAAATTGCGAGGGAAGCCGTTGAGGAATTTTCAGCCAACCGTCAACCGTCAACTGTCAACCGTTTTGTTGCCGGCGCCATTGGCCCCATGAATAAAACATTATCACTTTCGCCTGATGTAAACAATCCGGGTTACCGCGCCTTGACTTTTGATGAAGCGGTGGAGGCTTATTACGAGCAGGTAAAAGGTTTAGTAGAAGGCGGTGTTGACCTGCTTTTGATTGAAACAATCTTCGATACGCTAAACGCTAAGGCCGCCATTTTCGCTATAAAAAAACATTCGAGGGAAAGCGGGCACGACCTTCCCATCATGATCAGCGGCACCATAACAGATGCCAGCGGCAGAACCTTAAGCGGGCAAACGCTGGAAGCTTTTTATAATTCCGTAGCGCATGCCAGGACGTTAAGCATCGGTTTAAATTGTGCATTGGGTGCAAAAGAAATGCGGCCGCACATTCAGGAGTTATCACAACTGGCTTCCTGTTATGTTTCTGCCTATCCAAATGCAGGTTTGCCAAATGCCATGGGCGAATATGATGAACAGCCCGAAGAAACCGCCTGCTTTATTGAAGACTGGGCAAAGGAAGGATTTGTAAATATCGTTGGCGGTTGCTGCGGCACCACTCCTGATCATATAAGATCAATTGCAGCACATGTAAAGAAGTTGCAGCCGCGAAAATTACCTGTAATTGAAACAGCATTAATATAATTTAAATGAGTGAACATATTATGAAGCCTTATATGAGGCTTGCAGGCTTGGAATCTTTAACCATCAGACCCGAATCTAATTTTGTAAATATCGGGGAACGTACAAATGTTACCGGTTCAAAGAAGTTTGCCAGGCTGGTTCGTGAGAATAAATATGAAGAAGCGTTAAGCGTTGCGAGGCAACAGGTGGAAAACGGCGCACAGGTATTGGACGTAAACATGGATGATGCATTGCTCGATGGCGTTCAGGCAATGACAACCTTTTTAAACCTGCTGCAAAGTGAGCCCGATATTGCCCGCATTCCAATAATGATAGATTCATCAAAGTTTGAGATTATTGAAGCAGGCTTAAAATGTGTGCAGGGCAAGTGTATTGTAAATTCCATTTCATTAAAAGAAGGCGAGGAAAAGTTTATAGCCCAGGCCGAAACCTGCAAAATGTATGGCGCAGCAGTAGTGGTGATGGCTTTTGATGAAAACGGCCAGGCAGATACACTGGAAAAAAGGGTAAGCTTCAGCGAAAGAGCGTATAACATTCTTACAAAAAAAGTAGGTTACGATCCGCAGGATATTATTTTCGATCCCAACATATTTGCCATTGCAACCGGCCTTGAAGAACATAATAATTACGGCGTTGATTTTATAGAAGCCACCCGCATCATCTAACAAAAAATGCCGCTTACAAAAGTGAGTGGCGGTGTAAGCAATCTTTCATTTTCCTTTCGCGGTAATGATCATGTGCGTGAAGCCATGCACAGCGTATTTCTGTATTATGCCATCAAAGCAGGCATGGACATGGGCATTGTAAATGCTGGGCAATTGGTGGTGTATGATGAAATTGAGCCTGGATTAAAAAAACTCTGTGAAGATGTTATCCTTAATCACAATAACGATAATAACGAAGCCACAGAAAAACTGATTGCTTATGCAGATACCGTTAAACGCAAAGGAAAGGAAGAAAAGAAAGATGATGCCTGGCGTAACACACCTGTTGAAGAAAGGCTGAAGCATTCGCTTGTAAACGGTATCACAGATTTTATTGAGATTGATACCGAAGAGGCAAGGCAAAAATATCCGAAACCTTTAACCGTAATTGAAGGCCCGCTGATGGATGGGATGAATGTTGTGGGTGATTTATTTGGAAGCGGTAAAATGTTTTTGCCACAGGTGGTAAAGAGCGCCAGGGTAATGAAAAAGAGTGTTGCTTACTTAACACCGTTTATTGAAGAAGAAAAGAAGAATAACCCGCAACCCGGAAACGGCAACGCACCCCGTGTGCTTATGGCAACAGTTAAGGGCGATGTACATGATATTGGCAAAAATATCGTTGGTGTTGTGCTGGGCTGTAATGGTTATGATGTGATTGACCTGGGCGTGATGGTGCCGGCAGATAAAATTTTAGATACCGCCATAAAAGAAAATGTTGATATAATAGGCTTAAGCGGATTGATAACCCCATCATTAGATGAAATGGTGCATGTAGCGCATGAAATGAAACGCCGCAATATGCAGCAGCCTTTATTAATTGGCGGCGCTACTACATCAAGAACGCATACGGCTGTAAAAATTGCGCCTCAGTATGATAATGGGGTTGTTCATGTATTGGATGCATCACGCAGTGTAACGGTGGTTACAAACCTGCTGAATAAGAAACAAAAAGAAGAACTATTAAATAATATACAAAAGGAATACGAAGGGTTGCGCCAACAGTTTTTAAATAAACAGGCGCATAAAGTCTTGATCAGCTATAAAGATGCGGTTGCACATAAAGAGCAATTGAACAATGAAAATTACACACCCATCAAACCCAATGTGGATGGCGTAAAACTCTTTAAAGATTTTGATCTTGCAACCATTGCAGGTTATATTGACTGGGGCCCATTCTTTATCGGCTGGGAAATGCCCGGCAAATTCCCGGCCGTATTATCAGATAAAAACTTCGGCACAGAAGCCACGAAACTGTACAATGATGCACAGGCTTTATTAAAGAAAATAATTGACGAACATTGGTTCACGGCCAATGGCATAATTGGTTTCTGGCCGGCAAAAAGCAATAATAAAGACACCGTTACTTTACAAACAAAAGACGGAGAAGTTAATCTCGAATTTTTAAGACAGCAATCGAAAAAGGCTGCAGGGCAATTTAATTTTTCACTGGCTGATTTTGTATCAAAAGATCATAACGATTACATGGGCGCTTTTGCCGTAACTATTTCGGGCGCAAGACAGCACATTCAGAAATTTGCAGCGGAGAACGATGATTATAACAAAATAATGGTGCAGATATTAGCAGACCGTATGGTAGAAGCTTTTGCAGAATGCCTGCATCATCAGGTAAGAAAAGAACATTGGGGTTATGATAAAGATGAAGCGCTTTCCAACGAGGAATTAATTCATGAAAAATATAAAGGTATTCGCCCGGCGCCCGGTTATCCGGCCTGCCCCGATCATACCGAAAAAATAAAACTGTTCAATCTTTTAAATGCCACGGAAAACGTTGGTATCACATTAACCGAAAGCCTAGCCATGGATCCGCCGGCATCCGTTTGCGGCTGGTATTTCGCGCATCCGCAAAGCCATTATTTCGGGCTTGGCAAAATTGGTAAAGACCAGTTGGAAGATTATGCAAAAAGAAAAAATATGAGCCTGGAAGAAGCAGAAAAATGGTTAAGCCCCAACCTAGAATAATTCATTTGCCTTTAGTGAATCTTTCCATTGCTGCACTTCTTTTGCATTCTTAATGCAGTATGATAGCAGTTTACGATTTGGTTTTGATCAATAATGCTAACAAGAAAAATACAAAGGCTACGCCAATATAAATTGCCATAGAAACAATGCGGGCAACACCGTTTTGCTGCATTGCCATAAGTATTCCAAGCAGCAGTAGAAGAGCCGCTAATACAAAAAGTATATTCCTTGTTTTTTTTACAGGCTTATTATAACCTTCTATTGAAGGGTTATCCTCTTCGAGCAAATCAGTGGCGGTTGAATTTTCAGCAGTTGTATTTTGGTTCATAGCGGTTGATTTGAAACAAACTTAATTGTTTTATTTTAAATATTATTTTCACCAGTATAAATAGCTTAGTATTTTAATGAACGATACATTACAAACCGCCCTGGAAAAAGCAAAACATTATTGCGCTTACCAGGAAAGGTGCCACAGCGAAGTGCGGGATAAGCTATATTCATTGGGCCTGCACCGCAATGAAGTTGAACCATTGCTCACGCAGCTCATTGAAGAAAATTATTTGAATGAAGAACGTTTCGCCACAGCTTATGCAGGTGGCAAATTCAGGATAAAGCAATGGGGCAAAGAGAAGATAAAATATGCTTTAAAGCAGAAAAGGATCAGTGATTATTGCATCCGCAAAGCCTTGGCTTCCATATCAAATATCGATTACAATAAAACCTTTAATACTGTTGCCGACAAGAAATTGGCTACACTAAAAAGCGAGAAAAACATCTTTATTAAAAAAAGAAAAATAAAAGATTTTTTGCAGCAGAGAGGCTTTGAATTAAAGCTGATCAATGATTATTTAAAAGAAATATGATTTATTTTATTAGTAGAAACCTGCTGTATGAAAAAAATAAAAACAACTGTTACATTAGCCGTAATAACATTACTCTCCGCATGTAATAATGTTCAAAAAGAAACAAAACAGATTCCAACAGCCACACTTATTTCGTCGGAAAAATTTTATTTCAATTCTTTTGTCGATTGCAATATGGCCGAAGCATGGATAGGCGACACTTTTCGCATCTTCCCCGGTAAATATGGCGAAGACCCGGTATGGGGCGCTGCCAATGATTTAAAATTTGCCAATGGCAAAAATGCCGATGAAGCTTTTAGCGCAACCAAGGATGCTTTCATCAATCCTGTTATGCCATTGAATGCAAAACCGGGCGAAGCCGGTTTGCATGGCGCTGTTTGGTTTGAAACCATTTACCAGGATAAAAAAGATGCGGGCGGTAAAACATTATATGCCGTATATCACAATGAAAATTACCCGGCAACATTGCCTTATAATGCTGCAACCGGCGAAGGTTATATTGATAAGAAATGGCCGCAGGGTTTAACAGATTTAGGTTCGGCTGCTGCCGTTTGCCGTATTGGTATTATGAAATCAACCGATGGCGGCAGAAGCTGGATAAACAAAGGTATTTTTATTGAAGACCTGCAGCCACGCATGATATTAAAGCCACACAATACATCCGTAACTTTTGCCGGCGGTGTCGGCGATCCGTCGGCTGTTGTAAGCGGAAATTATTTATATCTTTTTTATGGTGAATATGGTTATAAAGGCAGTTACGATTCCGCAACATACAACCCCGGTACGGAATGGAGCGGGCAATGTATAAGCATTGCAAGAATTAGTTTAGATGATTTGGATAATCCTGAAGGCAAAGCAAAAAGATGGGATGGCAAATCATTTAATGCAGTTTATAATGGCATTGGCGAGCCGGTAGCATCCTTACAAATTCCAATGGATGCAGGCGGCGGACCAGCTTCAAAAGCGGGATCAAAGTTTCACTGGGGACCATCCGTAAGCTGGAATACATATTTAAATTGCTGGGTAATGATGATGGCAATGTCCCAGGGCATAAAATGGGAAGGCGGCAGCATCTGGATATCCTACAACCTTAATAAAGATTTGGGTGAAAATGATAACGCACAGCAATGGAGCAAACCGCAAATGCTGCTGAATAAACCGGGTCATATCATCTGGTATCCTTCGCTGCAGCCGACCAGTAATTCATTTGATGTGGAAAATAAAAACACCTGCCTTCAGTTAGGACAGGAAGCCAGGTTATTTTATAAAGACATGCATGGCGATAGCAGCGAATATGTTTCTGAATATAAGATACGGTTTGAGAAATGATAAAGAGTTTTTAGCTGTGAGCAACGGGCTGAATATCCCAAAATAAAATCCCCGGAATTTTAAAACACCGGGGATTTTATTTTTATAAGAAATGGTTTTTTCCAATTCAGACTAACGATTCACGCTCCCATGCTCACCACTCACAATTCACTATTTACTAATTCAGCGGCCTGATCCAGATATTCCTAAAACTAATTGGCTCGCTTGGATCGCCATGAGACTGCAATTTAATGGGTGATGGCCCGTGCGCTATATAATGGGGCAGGCCGATATATCTTGTAATGCCGCGTAAAGCAAAATTGTCCTGCAGCAATACGCCGTTGTGTAAAACAGTAACATGCGCAGAATCGGTTAAATTTCCCGAGGCATCAAAGCGTGGTGCATGCCAGATAACATCATATGTTTGCCATTCGCCTGGCTTTTTGCAGGCATTAGCCAAAGGAATTCCTTGCTTATACATAGCGCCGGTTTGGCCGTTCACATACGTTTTATTGTTATAGCAATCCAGCACCTGCAACTCGTAACCTTCATCGCCCATGCCAAGGTTGGCAAGAAAAATTCCGCTGTTGCCGCGTGCCTGGCCACTGCCATGTATATCCGTTGGAATACGCCATTCAATATGCAACTGGTAATCTTCAAAGCGTTGCTTGGTTATAATGCCGCCCGATTTTTTGTTTACGGTAAAGGCGCCATCCTTTACAATCCATTCAGCGGGTTTGGTGCTGTCTTTATCACTATGCCAGGCATCAAGGTTTTTACCATCAAATAAAACAATCGCGTCAGAAGGGGCGTCGCCACAATTTTTTCCCGGAGTTACCACCGGCGGAACCGGCCGGTAAAATTCAGTGGCCTGCGGCTTCGTTGTATCGCCTACGTAGCGAAGTGTTGCCGTCATTTCGGTAGTGGAATCTACCTGGGCCTTAGCAATCATTATACATACAAAACAAGCAGCGGTTAAAAGGATTCTCTTATTCATTTGTAATTTTTAATTTTTTATTTGTCAAATGTAATTACCTGTTATTTAGTTGCAGCGGTTTAATAGTTATAACGGCATGGCTTATTTCATTGTGGGCAATTTGTTTTATGTGTTGCAACATACAACACAGTTATGATAAAATTCTTTTGAATCTGTTTGATTTTTTTATTACCAGCCAATTAATGCTATGAAGCACGGTTGCGTCGCAACACTGCAACTGCATCAATGCTATGAGCTTCGGCTTCAATTTAAAGCCGGCACAATAAAAATAACAAGCGCCTGCATTTACAAGTTACACTTTTGGCAGTTCATATCCATTATGATATTTGGCAGCGAGCAAATCGTTAGCCTCATTATCGGTAAAGCTTTTCTTTGCATCATCCCAGTAAATCTTTTTACCAACCCTGAAAGCAATATTACCCATCTGGCAAACCGTTGCCACATGTGCAGCCGCCTGCACCGGGCAATGCAAATCTTCCGTTTTGCGCGATTTTATTACATCTAAAAAATTCTTTGTATGCAGTAAAAGACCGTCATCAACTTTTGGCTGGCGGGCAACCGCTTCCATTTTATTGCTGCCATTTATCACTTCAGGAATTACTTCCCATCCGCCACGATCAACTACCAGCGTTCCATTGTTGCCAATAAATGCCACCCCGTGATCGCGTTGGTAAGGCCCGTCATTTATACCGGTGGCATGTTCCCAAAGCATATTAAAATCACCAAAATCATAAACGGTGGTAAGCGTATCGGGCGTTTGCTCGGCGTCATCGGGATAAGCGAATTTTCCACCGCTGGCCATGATGCTTTTTGGAACAGTTGCCTTTGAGCCAAGCAATGCATAATCAATCATGTGCACGCCCCAGTCG
>JAEWBD010000404.1 GCA_023391315.1 Bacteroidota bacterium
GCATAGGATTGAACTTCTATTGATTCAATGTATGAATTGAACATGTGTTTTTTAATAGCAATAATGAGTTCTATAAAATGATTTGTTATGCAACAGTTTTTTAAAAAATATTATTACGGCGATATACCTGATGACACTTCCGGAAGTGCTTTAAACCTTCCCGTATCTGCAAAAGATTCAGACCGCGCTTCCTGGCCTTTATGGGAAGTATTTATTCGCAGCAAACAGGGCCTGGATCATAAACATGCCGGCAGCCTGCACGCCGCAGATGCGCAAATGGCTATTGAAAACGCCCGGGATGTTTACACCCGCCGCAATGAAGGCGTAAGTATTTGGGTGGTTGAAAGCAAATACATCCACGCCTCTAATCCTGATGATGCGGAAAGTTTTTATGAGCCTGCCAGCGATAAGGTGTACCGCCATCCCACGTTTTATGATTTGCCGGAGGAAGTGAAGAATATGTAAGGTTAGTTGAATAGTTGATTGGTTGAGTAGTTGAAAAGTATAACTACATTTTATGAATGAAAATTCACATAAAAGTTTTACCGAGCTTGAAGCATGGAAGAAAGCAAGAGTTTTGAAAAACGAAATCAAAGAACTATCGGAGTCTTTTCCAGCGGAAGAAAAATACAGGTTAACCGACCAAATTATACGTTCGTCAAGAGGCATTAACGCCGCTGTTGCAGAAGGACATGGCAGATATACTTTTAAAGATCAATTACATTTTTGCATAATTGCAAGAGGATCATTATCGGAAACCTATAATCATTTTATTGATGCCTTCGACTGTAAATACATTACTGAAGACCAATTAAATTATTTCAAAAATAAGATTGAAGAAGTTGAAAGGCTCCTGAACGGATATATTGCTTACCTGAGAAAAAATTTATAACGATGCCTGTTATTCGAAATACAAATAATGATCTGCAACCAGATAAATCAGTTGATCAATTAACCAATCAACCAATCAACTTATCAACTTATCAACTAATCAACTACACCCTCCACCTCGCCGATAACACCCTCATCCTGGCGCAGCGCAACAGTGCCTGGTGCGGGCATGGACCAGTGCTTGAACAAGACATTGCTATCACCAATATTTCTCTCGATATATTAGGACAGGCAAGAAATTTTTATCAATACGCAGCCGAACTTATTAACCACTCAACTAATAAACCACTCAATTATTCAACCATTCAACCCGCTTCCGAAGACACGCTTGCCTACCTTCGCGACAGCCGCGATTTCAAAAACTGCCTGCTGGTAGAACAGCCAAACGGCGATTGGGGCAAAACCTTATTGCGTTTATTTTTTTTCAGCAGCTATCAATATTTGCTGTATGAAAAATTACAGCATAGCCGTGATGAGCGGCTTGCAGCCATAGCCGTAAAGGCATTAAAAGAAGTAGCGTACCATGTGCGGTGGAGCAGTGAATGGGTGATACGTTTGGGCGATGGAACAGATGAAAGCCATCAGCGCATGGAAAATGCAATTGACGAACTTTGGCCTTATATTGATGAATTATTTATAAACGCAGTATATGAAGAAGCATTGCTTAAAGATAATATTGCGGTTGATGTTTCCGCGTTAAAAGCAAAATGGTTAGAAAAAATTTTAACCGTTTTCAACGAAGCCACTTTGCAGGTACCGCAAAATGTGTTTGTAAAAACCGGCGGCAAGCAAGGCATTCATTCAGAACAATTGGGTTATATACTTGCAGAAATGCAGTTCATGCAAAGAGCGTATCCAAATTCAACCTGGTAAGCCCTGAAGGAAGTTATTATGATTCGTGAAAAAGATATAACAGAAGATGCCATACAGCAGATATTGGAAACGGTAACCGATCCCGAAGTGCCTGTATTGTCAATTATTGATTTAGGTATTATCAGAAAGATTGAAATATTTGATGCTGTTCAAAAACCACCTCAAGGTGGTTTAACTATTTGCATCACGCCAACCTATACCGGCTGCCCGGCAATGGATGTAATTAAAACAAACATCAGGCTTGTATTACTGGAACATGGTTTTAATAACGTTGAAATAAAAACCATTTTATCACCAGCCTGGACAACCGACTGGATGACGCAGGCCGGCAAACAAAAATTAAAAGCATATGGTATTGCACCACCTAATATAAAACAGCAGGTTTGCACACTCGAAGCATTTCAAAAAAATGAAGCGGTACAATGCCCGCATTGCAATTCTTATCACACACATCTCATAAGCCGGTTCGGCTCCACGCCCTGCAAAGCATTATATAAATGCGATGATTGCCTGGAACCGTTCGATTATTTTAAATGTCATTAATTCGCACTTTATTTTCAAAATTATTTGACCAAATTATTTGTTTTAATTATGTCAGCTATTCTGTTTGAAGTAAAGGACAACATTGGTTTTATAACATTAAACCGTCCCGAAAAACTAAACGCCTTTAACCGCGAAATGGCTTTGTTGCTGCAGGAAAAATTAGATGAATGCAATAACTCAAAAGAAGTACGTTGTGTTTATATAACGGGCGGCGGAAAAGGTTTTTGCGCCGGGCAGGACCTTGCCGAAGTTTCAGATTCCAGGGAAATGAATATCATTCTAAGGGAACAATTCAATCCCATTGTTTCAAAAATCCGCAAGCTCGAAAAACCTGTTATTGCCGCCATAAACGGCGTTGCTGCGGGCGCCGGCGCCAACATAGCTTTATGTTGCGACATCATTGTTGCAACAGCATCAGCATCATTCATACAGGCATTCAGCAAAATTGGTTTAATACCCGACAGCGGCGGCACATTTATGTTACCACGATTAATCGGCTGGCAAAAAGCAAGCGCTTTAATGATGACAGGCGATAAAGTAAGCGCGGAGGAAGCAGAGCGCCTGGGCATGATCTATAAAGTATTTGCAGATGATGTTTTTGATGTGGAGGCAAAGAAGCTCGCTGCAACACTTGCTGCCATGCCCACCCGTGGTTTATGGTTTACCAAGCAGGCTTTAAACTGGGCATTAAGCCACACCTGGTATGAACAGCTTTCCAATGAAGATAAACTGCAGCAGCGTGCGGCTGATACCTGCGACTTTAAAGAAGGTGTTCAGGCTTTTCTTGAAAAAAGAAAACCGGTGTTTAAAGGAGAATAGTTGAATAGCTACGAACTTTTAACTGCTCTCATTCACATTCATCATTCACTTCGTAACGCTTTTACCGGGTTAGCCGTTGCGGCTTTAACCGCATGAAAACTTACAGTGAGCATCGTGATGATCAATACCGTTAATGCGGATAATAAAAACGGTGTTGCCGATAAGCCTGTATTGTAAGGAAATATTTTCAGCCATTTATCCATAAACAGGTAGGCGATTGGAAACGCAATAAGGCAGGAGATACCAACCAATGCAATAAAATTTCTCGTAACAAGCGGCACGATCTGCCCTATGCCTGCACCCATAATTTTTCGTATGCTTAATTCTTTCTGGCGTTGTTGTGTGGTGAATGCAATCAATCCCAATAAACCAAGACAGGTAATGGCAATGGTAAGAATTGAAAATGCTGTAAATATCTTACCACGCTTTTGATCGGCGGCATACTGCGAATCAAAATCCTGGTCGAGAAAAGTATATTGAAAAACGATATCAGGAAATGTTTTTTTCCATGCGCTTTCAATTAATTTAACAACAGGCGTTATATTCTGTGCATTCAGCTTTAGCTGTACGCTGTTGCTTACCGGCTGATAAAAAAGAATAAGCGGTGCAATGGGATTATACAATGATTGCTGGTTAAAATCTTTCACCACACCTATCACTTCAAGATAATTGCCTGAGGTATCGCCTGCAAACTTTACACGCTTGCCAATAGCGTTATCTCCCCAGCCAAATTGCTGCACCATTTTTTCGTTTACAATAATGCTGCGCAACGTATCGGAAAGGCCCGTAAAATTGCGGCCCTTTGCCATTTTCATTCCAAGCGTGTTAATATAATTTTCATCAATGGCATAATTGTTTACCCCCTGTTCAACAAAACCGTTTTTTGATTGCACGGAAAACAGTTGCAGGTTAATATTCTGGCCCGGCACCGCCTGCGCCGTGCTTACTCCTGATACCTGCGGCATATTACGCATCTCGTTAGTAAACGCAGTTATTTTGCTGTGCATGTTGGGGCCATTAATTCTAAGGTTCATTACCTGTTCTTTATTAAAGCCAAGGTCTTTATTGCGCAAATAATTTAACTGGCCATATACTACCCAGGTACATATAAGCATTATCATGGCAATTGAAAATTGCACCACTACCAGCACACGTCGCAGCGTTACATTGCCTGATGCCTTTGAAAGGCTGCCTTTGAGAATGTTTACCGGGTTGAATTTTGAAAGATAGAATGCGGGATAGCTTCCACCTGCCAAACCTGTAAATGCGGCAACACCTAATATTATCAATAACGTTTTTGGCTGCAATAATGTAATGAATGAAATAAACTTGCCGGAAATGGTGTTGAAAGCCGGCAACAGCAATGCAATAATGCCGATGCTCAATAGCAAAGCAAAGCAGGCGGTTACAACAGATTCAACAAGAAACTGTGCTACTAATTGTTTTTGTGTAGAGCCCGCTACTTTTCTTATACCTATTTCTTTTGCCCTCCTTGCAGAACGCGCTGTGGTAAGGTTCATATAGTTAATGCAGGCAATTAACAACATAAAAAATGCTACTGCTGCAAAAATGTAGATGTATGACATGCTGCCCAGCTCTTCCGGCTCATTAGATGTATCGGCATGCAGATGGATGGCTGTAACGGGTATAATACCAAACCGCATTTTTATATTGAACTGCGCAAATATGGAGGCAAGGTATTTATCATAAACAGTCAATAATTTTTTTTCAAAGGCGGCTACACTTGTATTTGGTTTAAGCAAAACATACGTATAGAAACCAAAGCCACCCCAGTTATTGGCAAAGTCGGCAGGCAGCGAACTTCTTGAAATTAATATGTTGAAAAGAAGGTGTGAGTTTTTGGGAACGTCTTTTATAACCGCAGTTATTTTATATACATCGCCGTTCACGTTCTCCAGCGTTTTTCCAACATAGCTTTTATTTTTTCCAAAAAACTTTTCGGCAACAGATTGTGTAAGCACCATTGAGTTTGGCGCTACCAATGCTGTTTGTGGGCTGCCCTCCATAAACTTATGTGTGAAAACCTTAAAAACATTGCTGTCAGCAAAAAACACTTTGTTCTCATATAAACGCTGGTCGCCGTTTTTATACATGATATCACTGCCGCCGCCTGCACCAAAAAAACGAACGGCTTCTTCCACTTCAGGATAGTCTTTGCTTAAAGCTTCCGCCATTGGAAAAGGCGTTATGGCCCATCGCATGGTGTCTTTATCGGCCTCTTTTACATAGGCATTTACGCGATAAATGCGGTCAGCTTTTTCATTATACCGGTCATAGCTTAATTCATCAATAATATAGAATATTAATAACAGGCTGAATGAAATGCCAATGGCAAGCCCGAGAATATTCAAAAGGCTGTACCATTTATCTCTTTTTAAGTTGCGCAATGCAACAAGCACAAGGTTTTTTAGCATAATGAGCTTTGTTTAATTGTTATCAATTTTCATTTTTACATGTGCCTGTATAAAAAAAGTTTAATTATCCCAACGCATAAATGTACCCGTCTGCACTGCCAAAGTAAAGCGTGCCTTCATCTATCCAGATGGTTGAAAAGATGCTGCCCATTTTCAAAAACTCCGTATAAAGCGGCGTTGCATCATCTTTATATTTTTCAATAATGTCCGCCCTTATTTTATCTGAATTATCCATAAAATCATGGTAATGTTGTTTGCTGAGATCGGTCTGAAAGAGCTTTGAAACTTTGCCTGAAATAATATCGAGCTGATAAATCATTCCATCAATGCAACCAAAATAAGCAGTGCTGTCGTTTAATGATGCACTGCTGAAAACATTTAAAGGTACCGGCGTATCGTACAATTTAAACCCGTAAGTTTTTCCAAAACCAAGTATGTTGTGCGAGTCAGACATAGTAACAATTAACCGTTTTTCTGAAAGGCTTGGCACACTCGTCCAGCTTCCGGGCTGATGGTAAACCCAGTGGCCGCTGCCATCTTTTATTTTCAATGCATATACATTGTAATCCCTTGAACAAAAAAACACCGTGCTATCGTTAACCGTTGCATTAAATTGTACTTCGCCCAAAGGAAAATTATGCTCACCTATGGTATTGAACTTCCAGCGCAGCGTTCCATCTTCATTAAGGCAATAAAAGAAACCATCAAAGCTGCCTGCGAGAATTTCATCATCCGTAACAGTTGGCGATGCATGAACAATGCCACCTGTTTTATATTTCCACAAAAGTTTGCCAGACCGCTGGTTCAATGCGTACAGGTAACCATCGCCGCAACCGAAATAAACACGATTATTATTAACGGCAGGCGATGACTGGTAATAATCCCAGGCATCATAAAATTTCTCTCCTGCTGTTTTAAATTGCCATTGCTGCCTGCCGGTTGCTGCGTCAAGCGCATAAAAAATGCCATCCGTGCTTATAAAGAAAACCATGTTATTATCTATGGCAACGGATGAGCGTATTTCACCGCCCGTTTTAAATGTCCATATAACAGCGCCATTGGTTTTATTTAATGCATAAAGATTGCTGTCGCACGAACCTGTAATAAGCATATTGCCGGAAAGAACAGGCGAAGCAAATACGTGGCCGCTGGTTTTAAATTTCCATTTAACAGCAGGCGCATTACTTACCGGTTTTGCTGATGTAAAATTTTTTCTGTTAGGTGTTCTGCAGAACTGCTGTGCATGCACATGATTCAATAAAAGCCATGCAGCTAAAATTGCCATGCACCTGATTAAATATTTCTTCATAAAGCTTGCCGGTTGCGATTTATCTGCCAACTTACTGCGCTTTTATATTTCAGCAACAGGTAAACACATAAATGGTTGAATATTTATTTTGCAGGTAAATTACGTGAAATATAGCTGTGCGCTTTTGGCTTTACGTTAGTTAATTCATTTTCGTTTTTTCATCATTCACTATTGACTATTCACCATTCACTTTGTCACTCCGTTCTCAAGCTCTTTACAGGATTGGCTATTGCTGCTTTTATGGTTTGCACGCTTAAGGTTATAAGCGCAATCATCAGCATGCCAAAACCACACAAAGCAAATATCCACCAGCTCATGGTTGTTCTGTAGGCAAAATCTTCAAGCCATTTATGTGTTGCCCACCAGGCAACAGGCGCAGCTATTACAAAAGCAATCAATACCAGTTGCACAAAATCCTTTGACAAAATAGAAATGATATTGGCAATCGTTGCACCCAATATTTTTCGTATGCCGATCTCTTTTGTGCGTGTATTGATGGTGTACATTACAAGGCCTAATAAACCCAGGCAACTGATGAGCACTGATAAACCTGTCGCCCATCCCAGTAAGCTTGCAGTGCGCTGTTCCGTTTCATAAAATTTCGCAATAGTGTCATCTAAAAATTTATAACTGAAATCTTCTTCCGGGTATAAGCGGTGATATGATTTTTGAATTTGTGCAATAGTGTTTGGCCATGATGTGCCCGCAGCTTGCGGCTGCAATAAAATATGAAAGAAATAACTCCTCGAATCAAGGCTGGCAAATACCAGCGGGCCAACTTCTGCATGAAAAGACTGCTCATTAAAATCATGCATTACGCCAACAATGGGCAACCTTCTTCCATTAAAATCAAGCAGTTTGCCCAGGGCATCTCCAGGCCTGTTAAAGCCAAGCGATTTTGCATAAGTTTCGTTTATTAAAAACTCTTTAATAGTATCGCTTTGCTGTACATTTCTGCCGGCTAATATTTTTATATTGAACAACTTCAGGTAATTGGTATCGCCCCAGCGCAACTGCACGCTTTCCTTATTATCATTGGCTGCACCGGCATAGCTTATATTGGTAAAAGCAGCGCCCTCATCTGTAGGTGTAAGAAATCCTATGCTCGCCATTTGTACACCGGCCATGTGTTTTATGTCGTTCAGCAATACAGCGCGATGATCAGCCGCTGAATCAGTGCGGGGAACATTAAAACTTATAACTGCATCTTTTCTGAAACCCATATCGGCATTCAATGAATAATTGATTTGCCGGCTTACCATTACAGTGGCGATAACAAAGAACTGTGCAATTACAAACTGTGATACCGTTAATACTTTTCTTATCCACGCATGCCTTGTTTCATTGCTGAATGAAAAAGATTGATTCTTTAAAACCTTGACCGGTTTGTAACCTGATAGAATAAATGCCGGGTATAAACCTGACAAAAAACTTACAACAACAGCAAGCAACAACAAAAACAAAAAAATATATGGCTGCTGCAACGGTTGAAATTTTAATCCCGGCGGTATGAAATCTGCAAACAGCTTCAGCAATAAGGGAGCTAAACAAAAAGAGATAATACCGGCTGTTATAGTAAGCAAGAATGTTTCACCTAAGAATTGAAAGATGAGCTGCTTTTTAGAGCTGCCCATTGTTTTGCGGATGCCGATTTCTTTAGCCCGGCTTGCAGCATTGGCGGTGGTAAGATTAACAAAGTTGATGCAGGCAAGAATTAAGAGAAAAGCAGCCACAGCCAGCAGTCCATATAAAGTGGGCTTATGTGCCAGCCGCTGGTTAAGGCCTGCATATAAAGCATTGAAATGAATATCGCTTAACGGTTGCAAATGAAAACGCTGGTAGTTAAGATCATCCTTGTGTGCATTCTTATTGTACTTATTAAAAATATTGTTGAGCTGCTTTTCTGAATTGGGAATATCTGTGCCTGCAGCAAGTTTTACATATACAGATGAATAAGCCATCCAGTCGTTCCACACATTCATCATAAAATCATCCTGCATGTGTGTTTGTGCAATGGAGGCAAAAGAGATGAACTCAACTGCATTAAAAGAAGTGCGGGCCTTTAAATCTTGTACAATACCGGTTACAGTGGCGGTAAAATCATCGTTATATTTTATTTGTTTGCCAATAATATCATTGATGTTGGCTGAAGGAAAATATTGTTTAGCCCTGCTTTCCGCAAGCACCACATGAAAAGGATCTTTCAAGGAAGATTCCGGTGAACCTGCAATCCATTTAAAAGGCAGCAGTGAAAAATATTGCGGGTTAGTAAAAACAATATCCGGCTGCTTTTTAAAAACGGCTCTTTGTGCCGATCCACTTTTTTCAATACTTACTTTTGCCGTTGCATCGCCCTGGAACTGCATTACGGGAACAGCGGCTTCAAAACCTGTTGCTTCATTTTGTATAGCGGCACTTAATGGTGCAGGCACAGCAGCAGAGTGGCCTTCATTGCCATTAAACTTCATATCCATTACAACACGGTATATGCGGTCAGCATCCGTTTCAATCTTATCATAGCTCAGTTCAAACTGAACAATTAAAAAAATGATGAGTGCAGCGCTTACACCAATTGATAAACCCAGCACGTTGATAGCTGTAAATGCTTTGTTTCGGGCAAATACCCTGAAGGCGGTTTTGAAGAAATTTTTAAACATAAAAAGCCTCTCCTAAATCCTCTCCGAAAGAGAGGACTTTTTAGAACGTTAATGATTTATATTATTTCATTTTATCATAGTGTTTATAACCTTCCCTTTGGGAAGGTTTGGATGGGCTGCTTATTCCGTTCTCAAACTTTTTACAGGGTTGGCCAGCGCTGCTTTGACAGATTGAAAGCTAATGGTTATAATTGTTATCAGTAATGCTATCAATCCACCCAATATAAAAACACCCGCACCAATGCTGATGCGATAATCATAATTCATTAACCAGTTATGTAAAAAATAATAGGAGATTGGTGCAGCAATCAGGCAACTTATCAATACCAATACAATAAAATCTTTTGATAACAATAACCATACTTGCTGTACAGATGCACCCAATACTTTGCGAATACCAATTTCCTTTGTACGCTGCTCTGCTACATAAGCAGCAAGCCCAAACAGCCCTAAACATGAGATAAGAATGGCAAGCACTGCAAACAAACCGGCAAGTTTACCAATCAACTGTTCAAGATTAAATTTTGCCGCATATTGTTCATCTGAAAAAGAATAATCATAAGGATAAGCAGGATCGTATTTATTAAAAATAGCAGTAAGCTGAGTGATTGCATCCTGTGTTTTTATGTTTGGCGATAACCTGTATAACAAATTACTTTGTGGATTTGGCTGTATATAAAACATGGTTGGATCCGCCGCTTTAAACGGCGATATCATTAATGCATCTTTTACAACACCAACTATTGTAAAGTCTTTTTCATTCTCTTTTATTTTTTGCCCCACAGGATTTTTTAAACGCAATCTTTTAATGGCCGCTTCATTAAATATTACACTTGTACTATCGTAACCGTTAGTAAAATTTCTTCCTTCGCTTAATTGCATACCAACGGTTTTAAAATAATCATCCGATACAATCATTACTCCCATCTCCACCGTTTCGCCAGCTTGTTTACCGCTCCAATAATCAATATCAGTATGCCACCAAATATCAGTTGCAGGGCTTGTTGATGTTGTAACAGATGAAACAATTCCTTTTCCAATCAATTCATTTTTTAATGCTGTATAATTTTTTTCCAGGTCACCATTAATACTTGTTTGCAGCAGCCTGTTTAAGCTGTAACCTGTCGGTCTGTTTTTAGCATATTGTATTTGCTGATAAATAATAACCGTACTAATAATTAAAGCAATGGAACAACTGAATTGTATCACGACTAAAACCTTTCTGGATAAAGATGATTTACCTGCCTGCATTGTTCCTTTTAAAACTTTTACAGCATTAAATGAAGAAAGATAAAATGCAGGTTTGCTGCCTGCAAGTAATGCCGTTATAAAAAGACAAACGAGCATTATGAGCCAGAAATAAATATTTCCAAATGGAATAAGAATATGAGTTTTTGTTAAGGTGTTAAACGCAGGTAATGCTAGTTGTGCAATTAATATTGAAAAAATAAAAGCAATTGTCGTAAGCAGAAACGCTTCGATTAAAAATTGAATGATTAAATCTTTTCTTTGTGAACCGATTGCTTTTCGCACACCCACTTCTTTTGCTCTTTTTTCTGAACGTGCTGTTGTTAGATTAATAAAATTGATACAGGCAATAATTAACACCAGTAAACCGATAACCGAAAACATTCTAACATAAGTAAGAAACCCTTCTGTGTCTTTTCCATTTACATAGTTTGAATACAAATGCCACCGCTCCATGGGTTGCAGTGTAACATAAGAACTCATTGCATTAAAGTTGCCTTCTTCTGTATGTTCTATATTCCTGATTTTTGGTGCAACCTGTGCGTAATTAACACCTGGCTTTAGCTTTACAAAAATTTGTAAATTGTTATTGCCGAAACTGCTTAACCCGCCTGTTTTTATTTGCGGATTTACAGCATAACTATACGAGCTTGGAACAATATATTTAAAACTAAAACTTGCATTCGACGGCACATCTTTTATAACACCTGTTACTTTTAAATCATGCGCATTATCAAAACGCACTAATTTGTTTACTGCATCTTCATTTCCAAAAAGTGATTTTGCCAGCGACTGTGTAAGTACAATTGAATACGGTTCTTTAAACACTGTATTTGCATTGCCTTCAATGAATGAATACTGAAAAATTTTAAAGATGTCTGCACCTGCAATGGCGCCATTCACATATAATTTTTTATCACCTACATTTAGCCCGTGATTGCCTGTCCAGTCACTTTCAGCTACATACTCTATCTCCGGAATTTGTGTTCGCAATGCATCAGCCAATTTTAATGATGTAGTTTGAAATGTAAGTGTATCACCATTGCTGTTAAAGTTTCTTTGCACCCGGTAAACGGATTGATATTCGGGCAAAAATTTATCAAACGAATATTGATCATACACCCAAAGACCAATCAACAATGCAACAGCCATTCCTATTGCAAGGCCTATAACGTTTAATATACTATAACCAATCGTTCTGGTTATATTTCTCCATGCGGTTTTAAAATAATTTCTAAACATACAAAGCCTCTCCTAAATCCTCTCCGAAAGAGAGGACTTTTTAGAACGTTAATAATTATATTATTTCATTTCATCATAGTACTTATAAGCCTTCCCTTTGGGAAGGTTTGGATGGGCTGATTACTCCGTTCTCAAACTCTTCACCGGGTTGGCCAGCGCCGCTTTTACAGACTGAAAACTAATGGTGATTAAAGCAATTATTACAGCCAGTAACCCTGCAATAGCAAATATGCTCCAGCCGATATTTATTTTATAGGCAAAATCCTGCAACCACCTGTTCATAGCATACCAGGCAACGGGCGTGGCAATAACAATAGCAACAATTACAAGTTTGATAAAATCTTTTGCCAGCAATTGCATAACGCTGCCTACACTTGCGCCTAATACTTTTCTTACACCTATCTCTTTTGTGCGAACCTGTGCTGTATAAGCTGCGAGCCCAAATAAACCAAGGCATGAAATAAAAATGGCTATGCCCGCAAATATGTTGAAGAGTAAACCGGTGCGTTGTTCAGCAGCATATAAGCGGTTAAAATTCTCATCGAGAAAATTATACTTAAACGGATAGTTTGAGTTGTATTTCTTCCATTCTTTTTGCGCTGCAGCTATAGCCGCCGGTGCATCTTTACCCGTTGTTTTAATATAAAGATTTCCATAGTTAAGCGGCTGTGCGTAAAAAACAGCGGGCTTTATTCTTGTGCGCATAGAAGTAAAATGAAAATCTTTTACAACGCCTATGATCGTTCCTTCTGTTTTCCATAAACGCAGGCGTTTGCCAACAGGATCTTTAATGCGCATGGTTTTTACCGCTGTTTCATTCAATATAAAATGCATGGAATCTGCCACAGCACCTGTAAAATTGCTGCCTTCAGTCAATTGCATTTTAAAGAATGGGATAAAGTTTTTACTGATGTTCATCGGGCTTAGCATAACCGTTTCACCGGTTTGCTTTCCATCCCACTCATTATCGCCGGTTTGATTACCAAAATCAATAATGTCGCCATTTGTAAATGTTACATCTTTTATCGCCGGCTGCTGTAAGAGGTCGGATTTAACTGCTTCAAGATGTCCTGCCATGTCTATCATTCGTATTGATAAAACATTCTCTTTATCGTAACCTAATTGCTTTGAATTGATGTATTGCAGTTGTTTTCCAATTACAATAGTTCCCGTTATAAGTATAATGGAAAAAGTGAACTGCACAACCACCAGCACTTTTCTGAATGCGGCATTGCTGAAGTTTGCGCTTATCTTTCCTTTTAACGCTTTTGCCGGCTCAAAAGAAGATAATAATAATGCAGGATAAATGCTTGAAATAATAAGCGTGCCTGCAATAGTGCAAAGCATCACGATCCATATATGGTAATCAGCAAAATTCAAAACAATTTCTTTGGATGCCACCGTATTGAAAACCGGTATTAAACTGTAAACAAGCACAAGGGAAATGATAATAGCCACAACAAAAAGCAGTGCTGTTTCTGTTATGAATTGCAGGAACAACTGTGTTCTTGCTGCGCCAACTATTTTTCTTAAACTCACTTCTTTTGCACGCAACATGGAACGGGCCGTAGAAAGATTTACGTAATTAATACAGGCAATTACCAGTATTAAAATAGCAATGATGGTAAACATGAGTACCAGGCCAATGCCACCGTCACCATCATCAGCGCGGTATAAATGCACCTTGCTCAGCGGCAGCCATACATAACCAATATCCGTATCATCCGGCTTAATGCTTAAATGCATGTTGCGCAGTTTTTTGGCAAACCCTTCAAACGAAAACCCGGGCTGCAGCAGGAGATAAGTGTTATAATCAAAATTGCTGAAATCGTTATTGATATTCTTTCCGTCTGTATTACCGGTATAATTCTTTTCAGCAACAAGGCTCATGGGAAAAATCATATCACCTTGTAGGGTTGAATTTTTAGGAAAGTCTTTTATGATGCCGGTAACTTTAAAAGCATCTTTATTTTGAGTAGTTATAACTTTTCCTATGGCGTCATCATTTCCAAAAAACTTTTTGGCTGTTGTTTCAGTTAGTACAACTGAACGGCTGTCGGGAAAGGGATTGGCAACATTTCCTTTAATAATATTAAAATCAAACATTGAAAAAAATGAAGGATCAGTAACCACGGTTCTTTCATCACTGAATACTTTATCTCCGTATTTATATAAACCATAATAATAGTTTTCCGTAACACGCACCACATCTTTTACGCCGGGAATTTCTTTCTTTGCCATTTCACCTATAGGCGCTGTTGTAACTGTCCATAGCTGTCTTGCCGGGCCGGTAGCCACCATGTTTTCCAGCTTGATAATATTGGGTGCATTCTTGTGAAAACGGTCGTAACTATACTCATCCTGCACCCATAATAAAATGAGTAAACCAACGGTTAAACCAATACTTAACCCTGTAATATTGATGATAGAATAAAATTTATTCTTCACCAGGTTTCGCCAGGCGGTTTTAAAATAATTTTTGAACATAGAAAACCTCTCCCCAAAGCCCTCCCTGAAAGAAGGAACCTTTTTAGATTGTTTATAATTTAATATTGTTCATATAATATAAGCCGCTCAAAAAGTCCTTCCCTTTGGGAAGGATTTAGGATGGCCTCATTCCGTTCGCAAACTCTTCACGGGATTAGCTACCGCCGCTTTAATGGATTGAAAGCTGATGGTAATTAAAGCAATGAGTATGGCTGAAATACCTGCTGCTAAAAATACCCACCAGCTTATCTCAATCCTGTATTGATAATTTTGCAACCAGTCGTGCATCATCCACCATGCAACCGGGAAAGCAACAAAACATGAAACAGCAACCAGCAATAAAAATTCGCTTGATATGAGCGCTGTAATACCCGAAACGCTTGCACCCAACACTTTTCGTATGCCTATTTCTTTTGTTCTGCGTTCCGCTGTATAGGCAGCCAAACCAAACAATCCCAGGCACGAGATAATTACAGCAAGCGCTGCAAATATTTTTGAAAGCCGGCTTATCAATTGTTCATTCTGGAACATTTGATTGAACTGTTCATCCACAAAATGATAAACGAAGGGATATGATGGATTATCTTTCTTTATTACAGCTTCAATCTGTTTAAGCGAAGCTTCAACATTTGCGCCATGCTTCAGCCGCACATATATCAGCGATGCGTCTTCAGGCTTTACGCAAAAAAACATAACGGGATCCGGCTTGCCATACATATCGCCATACATATAATCGTTCACAACACCCGCCACTGTCAAAACAGTGCCGCTTGTATCATCTTCCCAATGCAATGTTTTGCCAACAGCGCTGCCTTTACCCATTAATTTCTCCAGCGACTGTGTGATCATTACATTCATTTTTTTTGATTGAACACTGTCAATTTCAACAAGGTCCCTTCCTCCCAAAATTTTTATGCCCGCTGTATGCATATAACCCGGTGAAACAAAACGCGTGGACACCAGTATCTGGTTATTGGATGTTTTACCTTCCCACGTAAGACCGCCTGTATTATTACCGCTGTATAATGTATTATAATTAGATAATGCAAGGCTTTCAATAATATTGGTATTTAAAAGATCGTGCTTAACCACAGCATAATTCTTGGCCAGTTCACTATTCATTTCAATTTGCAGCAGGTTATTTTTATTAAAACCAAGGTTCCTGCTTTTTACATGCTGTATTTGCTGATAAATAATAATGGTGCTTACGATAAGTATAATGGATACGGAGAATTGCACCACTACCAACCCCTTTCTTATAAAATTGGCGCTGCCGGCCTTAAGCTTCAATCCTTTTAAAACAAATACAGGATTGAATGAGGATAAGTATAATGAGGGATAACTACCCGCAACCAGTCCGCAAACAAAAGTAATAACCACTAATGCCACTGTATGCAAAGGGTTATTTAAGCCTAATGAAAGTTCTTTTTGCACCAGTAAATTAAATGCAGGTAATACCAGCGCCATAATAATTAAGGCAACTATTGCAGACAAAGCCGCCATAAACAGCGCTTCACTGATAAACTGGAAGATGAGGTTTTGCCTGCCGGCGCCTAACACTTTTCGCACACCCACTTCTTTTGCCCGCTTCTCGCTGCGTGCCGTGGCCAGGTTCATAAAATTAATGCAGGCGATTAATAAAATGATCCATGCAATGGTGGTGAATAAATGCACATAAGTAATGCGGCCGCCGCCTGTTTGCACGCCGTTATTAAATTCATCGCGCAAATGCCAGTCGTGCAGCGACCATAGAAATGGCCTTGCTATAGACCTGGGCTCATGCTGCTGAATAAAATCATACAACAATTTATTTACCGAAGCCGCATTTACACCGGGCTTTAATTCAACGAAGGTGGATAAACAGTTGTTGCCCCAATACTGTGCCCATGATTGGTTTTCATTATACCAAATATCGAATGGTGAAACCCATTCAAAATTTACCGTTGAATTTTTGGGAATATCTTTTATAAGGCCTGTAACTATATAATCTTGTTTATTATCTACACGCACTGTTTTACCAAGCACATTCTTATCTGTACCAAAAAACTTCTTTGCTGTTGCTTGTGTAATAACCATAGAATGCAACTGGGAAAAAGCTGTTTTGGCGTTGCCTTCCACAAACGGAAAAGTAAACATGCTGAACAAAGAAGCGTCAACATAACTGCCGCTGGCATACATTGATTTGTTGCCGATGGAAATAAGTTTTGATGAGCCTTCGCCCCCTATTCTGCATGTATTGGCAATACCAGGAATCGCCGATTGCATGGCAGGCGCCAATGGCACAGGCGTGGAGCCAAATGTGGCTGTGTAAGCATCATACTTTTGGTTTTCCCGGATAAGATATAATTGGTCTTTTTTGGTGTTGAACTGATCGAAGTTCAATTCGTCTTCCACCCATAAAAAAATCAACCCTGCACAGGCAATGCCAATGGCCAGGCCAAAAATATTTAAGAAGCTATACCCCTTATTTTTCCAAAGGTTTCTGAATGTTGTTTTAAACATAGGTATTTATTTCTGATGTATATTTTAGCTTCAGGCTGTGGCTGCAAACCACGGGCTGCGGGCTTCTGATATCATGTTATATAATTTGTTATCTCATTACTGATTGCGCATCCCTTACTATTCACCATTCACCTTCATCATTCCGTTCGCAAGCTCTTCACCGGGTTGGCCACTGCAGCTTTTATTGCCTGGAAACTTACGGTGAGCAATGTGATAACAATTGCTGCCAGCACTACTACAACAAATACTTCAATATTGATATTGGTTCTGTATTCATAATTTTTCAGCCAATTGTTCATACAATACCAGCCAACAGGAATAGCAATTGCACACGATAACAAAACAAGCCCTATAAAATCTTTTGAAAGCAACCGCCATAAATTAAACACGCTTGCACCAAGCACTTTTCTTACGCCTATTTCTTTCACTCGTTGTTCTGCCGTGAACGACGCCAAACCAAAAAGCCCAAGGCATGAAATGAAAATTGCCAGCGCTGCAATAATTGCTGCGAGGTTACCAACCAGTTCTTCGTAATCGAACTTCTTTGCATATTCCTCATCAGCGAAACGATATTCAAAAGGATAGGCAGGATTATACCTGGTAAAAACAGGTTTCATTAAAGCAAGCGCTTTCGATGCAGGCATGCCCGGGTTTAACCGGATATCTAAATTGCCCACCCAACCTTTATCAAATATAATTGTGAGTGGTGAAATAGGGCGATACGGAGATTGCATTTGAATATCGGGTATCACTCCAATAACGGTCATTGGCCTGTCGTTCCATTTTAGTTGTTCGCCCACAGGGTTTTTTAACCGCATGCGCTTCACGGCTGCTTCATTTAAAATAACTGAATTGGAATCTGCAAACCCTTTTGAAAAATCCCTTCCGGCCAGCAATTTTATACCTAATGTTTTTGTGTAATTATAAGTAGTAGTAATTGTTGAAAACAATACTGATTTTTCAACGGGCTGGCTGCCGCTCCATTCCCAGCCATTGTTGTTACTATAGATATTTGAAGGAGGTGAATTACTTTGGCATATTGAAATAGCGGCGCCTGAACTTATAAGCTCCTGTTCCAGCACATCAAAATGTTTTGCGATATCATCAGACCAGTCAACAGAAATCAATCCTTTATTATTAAAGCCGATAGGTTTATTCTTTCCATATTGTATTTGCTGGTAAACGATAATAGTCCCGATCATTAATATGACCGAGCTTGCAAATTGAACCACTACTAATATTTTTCTTGGCAATGAACTCCTTCGGCCAGCTTTCAGGTTTCCTTTCAATACACGCACCGGATTGAATGAAGAAAGATAAAAAGCTGGATAGCTGCCTGCGAGTAACCCTGTAATGATGGTGAACAAAATCATGATTAACCAAAAAACAGGATTTGCTATTTGCAGGCTCATTTCTTTATCGGTAAGCTTGTTGAAATAAGGTAAAGCAAGTGCCACTATAGCAAGGGCCAATAAAAACGAAAACACAGCCATCAACATTGATTCGTTCAGGAATTGTTGAATAAGTTGTTTTCTTCCCGAACCAACAGCCTTGCGGATACCAACTTCCTTAGCCCTTTTTTCGGAACGCGCCGTACTTAAATTCATGAAATTGATGCAGGCAATCAGCAAAACGATCAACCCTAAAATGCCAAACATTCTTACATATTTTATAAAGCCACCAGTGTTTATGCCATTTTCAAAATCGCTGTACAATCTCCACTTGCGCATCGGGTGAAGAAATACTTCTGGTTTTATATGCTTTAATGTATTCTCATCTGTAAAATGAGCAATCACAACATCTTTAACTTTTGCATTTGCACTTTGCGGATTAGTGTTATTAAACAGTTGAACAAAAACCTGCCATGAATTATTGCCCCAGTTTGCTTTGTGATATTGTTTTATCCATGGATAAAGGGTTTCCTCCAATTGAAAAGGAATTAAGTAATCAAAACTGAGCGAACTGTTTTTAGGTTCTTTATCTACAACGGCTGTTACCTTTAAATCTGTTTGATTATCCAGTTTTACAGTTTTGCCAACAGGGTTTTCGTTGCCAAAAAGTATACCGGCTGTTTCTTTTGTTAATACAATTGAATAAGGATCATGCAAAGGGTTTTTACTTCCGTCAAGTATGTTTAATGAAAACATGGAAACAGCTTCTTCACCAATAAAATGCCCGAACTTGCTTATCTTTTTTTCACCATAAACCAGCGAATGTCTTTGGCCCCAATCGCACATTACCACCGCTTTAAAATCGGGAAATTTATTTTTAAGCTCTTCGCCCAGTGGATAAGGCAATGCTTGTTGTGAACCGCGATTACCATCAAAGGTTTGGTTCATCATCACCTGGTAAATGGTATCGTAGTTTTCAAAATTTTTATTGGCTGAAACTTCGTCATATATCCATAAGCCAATTATCATGGCCACAGCCATACCGGTTGCCAGCCCAAGAATATTAATAACAGAATAAGTTTTGCTCCTTATTATGTTTCTCCAGGCGATTTTGAAATAATTCTTAAACATAAAAAGTGGTTTATTTTGCTGCAAGGGCCAGGCTGTAAACTTTGAGCCACGAACTGCGGGCTTCTAATTTCACATCACTTAATTATCATTCATTGCTGATGATTCGTTATTCATCAAACCTTCCGTATTAACTATCCACCTTCATTACTCTGTTCTCAAACTTTTCACCGGGTTAGCTATTGCAGCTTTTAAAGCCTGGAAGCTGATGGTGAAAAAGGCTATCAGCATAGCCACCACAACAGCCAGTAAAAATA
Organism: Bacteroidota bacterium; assembly: GCA_023391315.1. Lineage (GTDB taxonomy): Bacteria > Bacteroidota > Bacteroidia > Chitinophagales > Chitinophagaceae > Parafilimonas. The sequence goes on from JAEWBD010000404.1 coordinate 19,783, forward strand.
TCCACCAGCTTATGGCCACACGGTAAGCATAATCCTGCAGCCACTTGTACACGCTGAACCATGCCAGCGGCCAGGCAATTAATGCTGCTATTAATACATATTTTAAAAAATCTTTTGAAAGCATGCCAACAATATTATTAACCGATGCACCCAATACTTTTCTTATACCCACTTCTTTTATCCTGCGTTCTGCGGCATAAGAAGCAAGTCCGAATAAACCCAAACAGGAAATGATAATAGCAATGCCGGCCAGTATGCCAACAATAGTGCTCACCTGCGCATCGGCGCGATATACGTCTTCAAAATGCTCATCGAGGAAATGATATTCAAAAGGGCTGTCGGGACAGTTTTTTTGCCATACAGACTGAATAAATGCAACAGCATCCTTTGCCCTGCTGCCATTTATTTTTACTGACATATTACTGAAACCCCAGTCTTTCTGGTTGAACAAAAACATGGTTTCAATTTTATAGTGCAGCGAATTAAAATTGAAATCTTTTGCAATGCCAACAATAGTGCCCGATGAATCAAAACCAAAATTGCGGCCCAGGAGCCATTGCATGTTTTTGCCTTTATTATCTTTCAGCAACTCTTTCGCCATTGCTTCGTTAATGATGAATTCCCTGCCATTTGCTGAAGGTTCTTTTGAAAAATTTCTGCCGGCGGCCAATGGGATTTTATAGAGCGTTAAGTAATCCGGGTCCACAATCAGCCGCGTTCCTGTTAACTGGCGCAAAGGCCCGTCGCCCTGGAATTGTATGCCCGATTGATCGAGGTGGCTGCCCAGTTCATCCTGTGCGCCGGTAACTGCGGTTACTAATGAATTTGAAAGCAGGTCTTGTTTTAAAACATCATATTTTGTATAACTGAAATTATCTAACGGAACTGTTACCACCTGGTCTTTACTAAAACCCGGATCACGCTGTTGCATGTAGTTTAACTGGCGCACGGCAAACACCGTTGATATCATTAAAAAAATAGCGCTGGCAAACTGTGCAACCACCAAAGTATTGCGCAGGAACGATTTATTTCTGCCGGTTTGAACAGAACCTTTTAAAACCTTCACCGGCTGAAATGCAGAAAGATAAGCCGCAGGATACAGCCCTGATATGATGCCTATCATAATTGTGCCACCAATAATGGTAAGCAATAAAAGAGGATTGTTGAACAATGGCAATTGCAAATTGCGCTGGCTTAAATTATTAACAAATGGAAGGCAAAGTTCAACAAGCCCGATTGCCAGCGCCATTGCGATTAATGATAGAATAACCGATTCACTAATGAACTGCAAGCTTAACTGCCAGCGAAAAGCGCCCACAGATTTACGTATGCCCACTTCCCTTGCACGCTCTGCTGACCTGGCTGTGGAAAGGTTCATGAAATTGATGCAGGCAATGAGTAAAACAATTAATGCGATGATGAAGAAAGTGTTGGTAT